>NZ_JBEXMX010000052.1:0-37244 GCF_040610755.1 Gordonia sp. NPDC003585
AGTGTGAACCGCGACGCCACGGGAAACCGTTGCCGCGCAGTCGAAGACACCCACCCCGCACCCAACCACAGCCGCACCAGTAGGCCAACACCGGGAGATGCGGTGGCTCCGACCGCGCGACAACGCTGGTGCGGTGACGCAACGGCATCCGCATCGTCGAAGAGAGTAGACGGGAAGAAACTCTTCTATTTTCCGCAACCCGCCACCCTGAGCCGCCGTGTATCCCGCATGTCAGAGCCGCTCATCGAGCGATTCGGATCAGTACGACGTCGGTGCGCCTGCGGGCCGAATGCCGTGGTGGCGCAACGCGACGTCGGGATGCGCCCGGGTCCGCGACTTCCAGGCGTTCTCGCCGTAGGTGTTGAAGATCGGGTTGTCCGGGTCGAGTTCGACCCCTCGCGAGTGCCGGGCAAGCTCTCCCGGGAGTTCGAGGACCGGAATCTGGGCGTCCAGACCAGGATTGAGGAAGTACGGGATCGAGATCCGGTCTCGTCCCGGCGGTGGTGCGAGCACGCGGTGGCGGGTGGCGCGGAGGTAACCGCCGGTCGCCACCTCGAGAAGTTCGCCGATGTTGACGATGAACGCGCCGCGGCGTGGAGGCACGTCGATCCACTCGCCGTCGGGCCCCTCCACCTGCAAACCAGCGGTATCGGGTTCCACGAGCAGGAGGGTGAGGACCCCGGAATCCTTGTGTGCCCCAACACCCTGCCGGTCTGATTCGGAACCGGGATAGCGGACCACCTTCATCAGGGTTGCCGGGCGATCGGCGAATGCGTCGTCGAAAACCGTCATCGGTGCGCCCAGTGCGGCCGCCCAGTGGCCGAGCAATTCCCGTCCGACTGCCGCCAGATCCTCGGACCACTGTTCGAGCGCAGGGCGCAGCTCCGGAAGCGCCGACGGCCACAGGTTGGGACCCTGCAGGTGCCAATAGCCTTCGGCCCCTTCGATTGCCGCTCGCTCGGGGCCGATGTCGATCTGCTCGCGCCAATCGACGGCACCGTTCGTCAATTCCCCACCGAGCCGCGAATAGCCGCGAAACTGCGGACTTCGCAACTGTGAGATCTCGTCCTTGTCGGCGTCCGACAGCGAAAAGAAACGACGCGCAATGTCGATCAGATCGTCGAACCGCCGCTGTTCGATGCCGTGCCCGACGAGATAGAAGAAGCCCAGCCGGTGAGTGGCGTCGAGCAGATCGGCCCTGAATGGGTCCGGGTCGTCGGCCGCAACCGCGAGGTCAAAGATCGGCAGCGACGACGCCGATCCGTCGGTGGTACTCAACGACACACCTCGGCGAAGACATCCAGGAAGCCGTCGCAGGTCGCCGACCACGAGTATCCCTGCGACTTGACTCGGGCTGCGTCGCCCAGACGCCGGGCCTCCGCGTCGTCCTCGATGAGTTTCCTTGTGGCGCTGAGGAGCTCGTCGACTCCATCGACCAGAAGCCCGGTCCGACCGTGGTCGATGGACTCGTGCAGGCCGACGGAACTGCGGTAGCCGATCGTCGGCACACCATGCTGCGCCGCCTCCACCACCGCTAGACCCCAGCCCTCCTTGCGGGACGGCATCAGGTGCACCCGGGCGGCGGACAGGATCTCGTGCTTGCGACGCTCGCTGACGTGCCCGTGGAAGGTGACCGCGTCATCGAGCCCGAGACGGCTTGTGGTGCTGCGCAACTCGCCATCCCACCATCCGCCGCCGATCACGTCGAGGTGCACTTCGAGGCCACCCCGTCGCAGATCCGCGGCTACCGCAAGGGCGTCCTCGACCTGCTTGTGCGGCACCAGGCGCGAGAGCACGCACAACCGCACCACCCCTTCGCCGGAGGAACGAGCCGCCGCGAGGCCGTCGGGAAGCGGGTCGATGCCGTTGCGAACCACGGAGATCCGCTCGGCGTCGACACCCAACTCGACCAGCTCCTGCATGGACGGGGTCGACACCGTGACGTAGCGGTTGCGCCGATGCAGGCGAGGAGCCACTCGCGACTCCAGGAACCAGCCCAGTCGGCCGAGCAGGCGACCCGCGACGGGCCACTGCTCACGGTGACAGTGATGCACCAGGACGACGGTCGGCGCCGGACTCACCATCGAGGCAAAGAACGGGATTCCGTTCTGGGTGTCGACAACGGCCTGCGGTGCCGTCGCGGCCAGCCGGCCGAGTCCCATCCGACCCGCCAGCATCATCGCCGCCACCCGCGGGTAGACAGAGATTCGACCGCCGACGCGGACGAACCGGATACCGTCACGCATCTCGTTGGGTGCCGCACCCGGATAGGCAGAAGTCACAAAGGTGACGCGCACGCCGCGTCGGACCAGTTCGGCACCGACCCGTTCCAGGTAGGTTTCACTTCCGCCGCCCTGCGGGTGGCCGGTGTCCCGCCAGCACAGCAGCAGGACCTCAGATGGTGGATGCATTGCGTGTCAGCCTACCGACGACGTCGCAGAAGTGGTTCCGGGCGCCGAACACGTCATCCCCTCCACACCATGTGCGACGGCCCGGAACCTTCTTGCTCTCCCCCGATGCCGATAGACTCTAATCGATAAGTTACTGGCGCGTCTACAACGGAAGTTGTAGACATAATCGCGGTCGAGGAGCAGAACACCACCCCATGCCGGCACGTGACATGGCCGCTCTGGCGACATTGCGACGGGCGGTAGGACTCCTCAACGACTTCCGCTTCGAGCAGTCGGACCCGGCCCGCTTCTACGGCGCACTGGCTCGCGACACCCGCGACATGGTTGCCGCCTTCGCCACCGAAGACACCGGGCTCTCCGGGGCGGTCATCCTCGACGTCGGCGGTGGTCCGGGGTACTTCGCGGACGCGTTTCGGGAGGTCGGAGCCCATTACCTCGCTCTGGAACCGGACCCCGCCGAGATGCATGCGGGCGGACTCGAACACCGGGGAACCGTGCGTGGCTCTGGACAGAATCTGCCCTTCGCGGACGATTCGATGGACATCTGCCTGTCGTCGAACGTGGTCGAACACACGTCGCGACCCTGGGAGATGTGCGACGAGATGCTGCGAGTGACGCGCCCGGGCGGCCTGACCATCGTCAGCTACACCCTGTGGTGGGGGCCGTTCGGCGGCCACGAAATGGGGCTCACGCACTATCTCGGCGGCCACCGCGCGGCGCGGTGGTACACGCGACGCCACGGTCATCCACCGAAGAATCTCTTCGGCACCTCGCTGTTTCCCGTAACCGCCGCCCAGGGTTTGCGCTGGGCCGCCACCGCGCGGGACAACGCCGACCTCGTCGCCGCCTTCCCGCGCTATCTGCCCAGGTGGATGTGGTGGGTCATGCGGGTGCCGGTGCTGCGTGAGGTGCTGGGCACCAACCTGGTCCTCGTTCTGCGCAAGCGCTGACGCCGGGCTACTGCAGCGGCGCCGCACACCGCAGCGGGAGCGGTGACGGACCGCTGGTCGCCGACGAAAGTTGCTCACCGTTGCGCATGATCGTGCACGTCACCGTGCCCTGAACGACGATCGCCGTGAGCTCGGCGTTGTCGCCGCCCACACGTACCGACAACGACCACGGCGTGCCGGTGCTCGCCACGAACCCGCGCCGACCGGAGGCCTCGTAGCTCAGCGTGATGACGCTACCGCCACCGGTCAGCTGGTAGGTGACCTGATCCGACGGTGCTGTCGAGGTGGGCGACGAGGTTGTCCGAGTCGTCGTGGTGGTTGTGGTCGTCGTCGTTGAGCTCGATTTGCTCGACGGTGCGCTGCTCGTCGTCGACGACGCTCCTGCCGTCGTCGACTCGTCGCCACCACCTCGCAGGATCAGGAACGCGACGATCCCGATCACCACGAGCGCCGCGACGACCGCGAGCACGAGCCCCACGGTGCGCCCGGTGTTCTTGGACGGCTGCGGGTCGGCGCCGTAACCGGTGGGCGGGTAGCCACCCGAGGGTCCGGCGTTCGTGTAGGCCTGTGACGGCGGGGCCGGTTCGGCGAACTGGCCGTACTGGTCGGTGGGACCTGTCATCGGGTCGGGCTGGGGCGGTACCGGGTCCCCGATCGCCGCCGGGTCGGTGTTCGGTCCGAACTGGCGTGTCTCGGGATGTTGCGGTGTATTCGACGGTGGCGGCGGCTGCTGCCGGGGATCGCGTGGATCGTCCTCGGGTGGTCGCGTCATGCGGACGATTGTGCCAGGCGCCTCGATCCACCGACTGCACTACGGATCGGCGATGGCCTCCAACGGTCCGGTCCGCGCGGCACGCACCGCGGGCCACACCGCGGCCAGGACGCCCACCACGGCCCCGCCCACCAGCGTCACCAGGATCAGGATCCACGGGACCTGGGGCGCACCCAATCCCCACTTCGCCAGGGTCCGAACCAGCGCCCAGCCGATCGCACCACCGAGGATCACACCCATCACAGCGCCGAAGACAGATATCAGCACCGACTCGACGTAGATGCCGAGCTGAACCTGGGAACGCACCATGCCGATGGCCCGCAACATCCCGATCTCGCGCTTGCGCTCGATCACCGACAACGCGAGCGTGTTGATGATCCCGAGCACCGCGATCAGCAGCGCCAGCCCGAGCATCGCGTACAGCGTGATCAGCATCTGATCGATCTGCTTGGTGATGGTGCTCTTGAACTGCTCGCGATCCTGCACCTGAGCGATCAGGAACGAATCGGTGGCATTCTCCAGATCGGTGCGCAGGGTGTCGAGATCCGTTCCAGGCGTTGCCTTCACGAAGATGGCGACACTGGCCCGGGCCGGCGGCGGCACCAGCTTCTCGTACACCGCCGCACCGAGCATCCACGGTTGCAGCGATTCGTTGTCGGCGTACACCCCCGAAACGGTGACCGGGATCTTGGTGCCGTCCGACCCGACGAACGTGACGACGTCCCCAAGCCGCCAGCCGAGCGAATCACGGCTGCGTTCGCTGACGAACAACCCTTCGGGCGCAAGGACATCCGACGATCCGTCGACCATGTCCACCGACGCCACGCTCGCCACCGGAGAGCCGAGTGGCGAATAGCCGGTCACCGACCGCTCGCCGTCGGCCTCCTCGACCTGGGCCTGGACGATCCCGAAGGACACCCAATCCTCGACTCCGTCAACACCTTTCACAGCATCGGCAATTGCCGCGGGGAGAGGCGCCTGGTTGGTGCCGGCGATGATGTAGTCGGCGGTGACCCCGGTGTCGACGGCGTCGTCGACCGTTCCCTTGAAGGATTCGCCGAGAATCCCGATCACCGCGACCAGCATCAAGCCGAGGGTCAATGCGAAAGCCGTTGCGGCGGAACGACGCGGATTGCGCACGGCGTTGGTGCGGGCCAACCGGCCGATCGTGCCGAACGGCGCACCGACCACCCGGCCGAGAGCCCCGACGAACGGCTGCGAGAGGGCAGGTCCGGCGAGCACCGTGGCAAGGATGATCGCGCCGGCACCCGCGGCAACCGTCAGCACCGGACCGAGGCCCTCGCCGGTTGCGCCCACGATAAGGGCGACCACGCCGGCCACACCCACGACCGCACCGATGATCGTTCGGGTTCGCAGCGACGCCGAACCCTCGGTGGCACTTGCGCGCATCGCTTCCACCGGCGGTACCCGGGATGCCCGGGCCGCCGGCACCCATGCGCTGACCATGGTGACGACGACGCCCACCAAAATGGTGGCGACCACAGCGGGGATGGTCACTTCGAGGGAGCCCGCGGGCAACCCCGAACTCGAGGTGACCAGGGCTTTCAGTCCCGCGGCCAGACCGATCCCGATCGCGAGTCCGATCAGGCCGCCGATGATGCCGACGATGAAGGCCTCGAACAGGATCGACCGCGACACCTGCCGCCGGCTGGCGCCAACCGCCCGCAACAGTGCGAACTCCCGATTGCGTTGTGCGACAAGCATCGAGAAGGTGTTGTAGATGATGAACGTGCCGACGATCAGGCCGATGGCGGCGAACGCCAGCAGGATGTACTGGAAGATGTCGAGGAACTGGTTGACCTGATCCTTCTGATCCTGTCGGACCTGATCGCCGGTCCGGATCTCGAGCCGGTCCGCGGCCGGTCCCAGCGCGGTCCGCACCCGCTCCACGAGCTGCTCGGGCGTCACCCCGTCGACCGCCGACATATCCACCAGCGCAGCGTGTTTGCCGTCCGAGAAGAGCATCGACGCGGTCGCCGCGTCGAACTGGACATTGACGTATCCGCCGGTCGCGGTCGGCAGGTCGATCAGGCCGACCACCGTGACCTCGCGCGGTGGCGCATTGCCCTGGCCCACGACGATCTTGGTCTTCGAGCCGACCTTCAAGTCGCCGGCGTCGGCGGCGGTCTCGTTCAACGCGATCTCGCCGGCATTCATCGGCGCCCGACCACCGGTCATGATCCGCGAATCGGCAGCCGAAATCGCCTCTGCGGGCGGAATGTAGGCGGTACCCACGCTGGGGGCGCCACCGGTCTGCAGCGCCTTGCCCTCCGAATTGGCGATGGTCACCAGACCGCTGTTGTTGACGACGAGCTTGTCGATGCCGAGCTCGGCCGAACGTTGGCGGAGCTGGTCCACCACCGTCAACGGCACACCCGCCGACTGCGGATCAGACGGGGTGATCTCCACTGCGACGCCCTGCGCCGCGTTGTCGAAGATGTTGGTGAACGCGTTGGAGATGGTGGTGGTGAAGACGATCGTGCCGGCCACGAAGGACGTGCCGAGGACGATCGAGAACACCGTCAGAAACAGACGAAGCTTGTGCGCCCGCAGGTTTCGCAGGGAAACCCGGCGCATCACCGAGGTGGCCACGTTCAGCGCGCCTCGTCGAGGTCGGGAGCCTCGTGTTTGCCGCCTCCGGAGACGACGGGTTGGGCGGCGGCTTCGGTGGCACTTGTATCGGCCGCGGTGGCGGGCACGTCGTCGAGGTGACGCATCACCTCGAACACGTCGTCGGCACTCGGGCGGGACAACTCCCGGACGATCTGACCGTCGGCGAGGAACACCACACGATCGGCATACGACGCGGCGCGCGGATCGTGGGTCACGATCACCACCGTCTGGCCGAACTCGTCGGTGGCGGCGCGCAGAATGCTCAACACCTCACCCGAGGAACGGGAATCGAGGTTGCCGGTCGGCTCGTCGCCGAAGATGATCGCCGGCTTGCCGATCAACGCGCGGGCACAGGCGACGCGCTGCTGCTGCCCGCCCGACAACTCGCTGGGCAGATGGCCGAGCCGGTCGGTGATCCCCAGTCGTTCGACGACGGCGTCGAACCACTCCTTGTCGACCTCGCGGCCGGCGATGTCGACGGGCAGTGTGATGTTCTCCGCGGCGGTCAGCGTGGGCACCAGGTTGAAGGACTGGAAGACGAAACCGATACGGTCGCGCCGGAGCATCGTCATCGCCTTGTCCGACAACCTCGTCAGGTCGACGTCGCCGATCTGCACCCGGCCCCCGCTCGCGACGTCGAGTCCGGCGAGGCAGTGCATCAGCGTCGACTTACCCGAGCCGGACGGGCCCATGATGGCGGTGAACTCGCCGGCCCGGAACGAGATCGTCACACCGCGAAGCGCTTCCACGGCGGTGTCGCCGGAACCGAAACGCTTGACGAGGTTCTCGGCACCGGCCGCGATGGTCGGAGCGGAGGTGACGAATCCTCCACTGGGCGGGTCGCTGGAGGGCGGTTGACTTGAGGTCATGGGTACCACGGTGCCAAATCCTCGACGGGTTGGCCATCCGTGAACACCCTGAGTCCACCCCCGGCGGTCATTGCGCTCAGCGCTTCGGGAATCGGACCTCGAGTGCGTGTACCCGCGGCGGGACGCCCAGGCCGTCGTTGGTCACGACGAACAGCACTCGCGCCCGGTACTTCAGCCACGGCCGGTCCGGCAGCCAGTTGCCCCAACCCAGACCCGACATGTTGCCCGCACGCAGTCCGGGCAGCGGTGCGGTGGAGAAGATCGGAACCTTGGGCATCGCGACCTCGCGGCCACTCAGGCGCGCTTTACCGGTCACCGGCTGTGCGCCGCGCGTGGTGGTCCAGAAGATCCGTGTTGCCCGGCCCTTCCCGCGTTCGAGCACCAGATAGTCGGTCTTGTTGACCGCGACGACGTCGGCGGCCAACTTGTCGCCGTCGGTGCGATACACGAACTCGGTGGTGCCGCGGCCAGGCCAGATGAGCAGGCGCGCCGAATGAGCCGGATCCTGTTTCAGCCCACCGGCGGTGAGGGTGCTGATCATTCCCGAGCCGGGTGCGACGGCGACACCGATGAGTCCGCGCCGCGGGTCGAGTCCGGTGTTCTTGGCCTTGCGGTAGGCCTGCGGCAACGGCAGATCACGCACCTGGTTGCCGAACGGGCCGAGGAGCCGGACGAACTGATGTGCGCCGCCGCTGGCGACGACAAATCCGTTGCCGCGGCTGCGCACACCTTCGAACTGCGCTGCACCCGGCATCATCGGCATGAAGCCCGGTCCCAGGATCGGACGGCCGGCGAGCGACACGGTCGCGCGGCCGAAGGCTCCGGTCGACGAGAAGAACGGAATCCGGGCGTCGAAGTAGCGGCCGAGACCCGCCGAGGCGATCATGATGTACTCGCCGTCGGGTTTGCGATCGATTCCGGTGATCCCACCGAGCGTCGGGACCGGGGTGAAACCCGTGGAACTCAGATAGAACGAGGTGACCCGGGGTGCCGGGGCGCTGTGCGCCGGCGCGGCCGCCACCGGCGTGATCATCAGGGCCACGATGCCGACGACGACCATCGCCGCCCCCCACAAGCGGAATCTCATAGGGGGAGACGATACCTCAGCAACCTGAGGGCGCCCCGGTCCAAACCTCGACTCGATCAGCTGAGCCGCTGCTTGAGACCGTCGAGCTCGTCGCGCAGGGTCGTCGGCAGCTTGTCACCGACGAAGTCGAAGAGCTCCTCGATCAGCGGCAGCTCGCGGCGCCATTCGTCGGCGTCGAAGGTGAGTGCGGCCCTCACGTCGTCGGCCGGTGTGTCCAGGCCGGTGACGTCGATCTCCTCGGGCTTCGCGACGATACCGATCGGTGTCTCGGTGCCTTCGTTCTCGCCCTCGATCCGGCCGATGATCCACTTCAGCACACGGCTGTTCTCGCCGAATCCGGGCCACAGGAAGCGGCCGTCGTCGCCGCGACGGAACCAATTGACGTAGAACACCTTCGGCAGTTTGGTCGCGTCGGCGTTTTTGCCGAGGTCCACCCAGTGCTGCAGGTAGTCGCCGACGTGGTAGCCGATGAACGGCAGCATCGCCATCGGGTCGCGGCGCACGGTGCCGACCTTGCCCTCGGCGGCGGCGGTCTGCTCGGAGCCCACCGTGGCGCCCATGAAGACGCCGGTCTGCCAGTCGTGTGCCTCGGTCACGAGAGGCACCGTGGTCTTGCGGCGGCCACCGAAGAGGATCGCCGAGATCGGCACGCCACGCGGGTCGTCCCACTCGTCGGCCAGCGACGGGCACTGCGAGATCGGGGTGCAGTAGCGCGAGTTGGGATGGGCCGCCTTGTGATCGGACTGGGGCGTCCAGTCGTTGCCCAGCCAGTCGGTGAGGTGATCGGGGGTGTCACCGCCGATGCCCTCCCACCAGATGTCGCCGTCGTCGGTGAGTGCGACGTTGGTGTAGAGCGTGTTGCCCGCCTCGATGGTGCGCATCGCGTTCGGGTTGGAGTCGTCGCTGGTGCCGGGCGCGACGCCGAAGAACCCGAACTCCGGGTTGATCGCGTACAGGCGGCCGTCGTCGCCGAACCGCATCCAGGCGATGTCGTCGCCGACGGTCTCGGCCTTCCAGCCGGGAATCGTGGGCTGGATCATCGCGAGGTTGGTCTTGCCGCAGGCGCTCGGGAAGGCAGCGGCCACGTAGTAGACCTTCTGCTCCGGGCTGGTCAGCTTCAGGATCAGCATGTGCTCGGCCATCCAGCCCTCGTCGCGCGCCATCACCGAGGCGATGCGCAGCGCGTAGCACTTCTTGCCGAGGAGGGCGTTGCCGCCGTAGCCGGAGCCGAACGACCAGATCTCGCGGGTCTCCGGGAAGTGGGTGATGTACTTCTCGGTGTTGCACGGCCACGCCACGTCGGCCTGACCCGGTTCGAGCGGCGCGCCCACCGAATGCAGCGCCTTCACGAAGAAGCCGTCCTCGCCCAGGAGGTCGAGCACCTGCCGGCCGACGCGGGCCATGATCTTCATCGACAGGACGACGTACTCGGAGTCGGTGAGTTCCACACCGAGCTTCGGGTCGTCGGAGCCGAGCGGGCCCATACAGAAGGGGATGACGAACATCGTGCGGCCGCGCATCGATCCGCGGTACAGCTCGGTCATGGTGGCGCGCATCTCGTCCGGTGCCACCCAATTGTTGGTGGGTCCGGCATCGGCTTCGCTCTCCGAGCAGATGTAGGTGCGGGACTCCACGCGGGCGACATCGGCGGGGTCGGACTTGGCCAGGAACGAGTTGGGTTTCTTCTCCTCGTTCAGCTTGACCAGGGTGCCCGCCGAGACCAGATGCTCGGTGAGGCGGTTCCACTCCTCGTCACTGCCATCCGACCAGACGACGCGGTCGGGCTGGGTCAGTTCGGCGACCTCGGCGATCCAGGCCAGCAGACCTGCGTGTTTGGTCGGTGCGCTGTCGGGATCCAATCCGGGAATTGTCGCTGCGGTCATAGCTGTGGTGCCTCCTGGGAGCTGGCGACCGGCTCGACTGATCGCCAAGGGGTGATGTCGTCGTAGCTCAAGGATACGACGACCGAACGGGCGCTAGGTGCCAGGGTACGCAGATGCGGGATATGCCACATTCAGAGCCATCAGGACGTTTTACCCTGGTTGGGCTGCGAGTTTGATGATTCATTCAATCCGTAAACCTGTCTCGCCGGTCAGTTGAGCCGTCCCGAGTCGGTCGGAACCCAGGTGCCGGTCTCCGGATTCAGCACCGCCGATCGGAAGTCGCCGTTGGCGTTGATCTCGGTGATCTTGTCGACCTGACCGTCCCGGTCGCTGTCGGTGTAGACGGTGAATCCGTCGGGTCCGTTGCGGGTCAGTGAGTCGTTGACACCGTCGTTGTCGGTGTCGACCTCGGCCGGTCCGAGGTCCCAGATCCGGCCCTCGTCCTGCATCCACAGGTGTGAGTCGAGATCATCTGCCGGGGTGAGGTCACCGGCCGACGCGTCATGTGCACCGCCCGGCTGCTCTCCCGGCAGTGACTCACCAAAGGCGGACTCACCAAAGGCGGACTCACCAAAGATCGGCTCACCGAAGATCGGATCCATCGGATACTCCTTCCTTCACCATTCCTGCTTTCCGGCCGCGCACCGACTCGGCGAGCGCCGATTGCGCGTCCACCAGCACCTGCCGCATCGCACGTGCCACCTCACGCCGGCGTCGGACCTCGACCTCCGAGTCGCGCAGGCCACGCGCACGCTCGTCGAGAGCTGCGACCTCGGCCGCGACCAGTCGGGTCCGGCGATCGTAGGAACGCGCGATCTGACCCGCGATCCGGGTCTCGGCACCGGCGACTCGTTGGCCGATCTGGTGGTCGACGCGGGAGCGGACCTCGGCCAGCACCTCAGACACCCAGCCACGGGCCGCCGCGCGTGCGGTTGCGCCACGTCGCATCCTGATCACCCACACGGCGACCGCCACGCCCGACACCAGCGTGAGGGGCATGCTGATCCACTGCAAGGTCTGCACCGACGCCATCGGGGTGACCACCAGCCGACCAACACCGAGGCCGGTAGAGGCCCCGATCAGCACGACGAGCGCATCCTCGGCACCTCGCCGGGCGTCGGTGGTGTCCCGGATGGGCCCGACCTCGACGCGCCAGGACTCCTCGTCGGCCGGCTCGGTATCGGTGTCGAGGCCGATCAACGCACCCGCCGACACCTCCTCGATCCGCTCGTCGGTGGCGCTCGACACCACCGCGGCAAGGTCATCGAGCCGGGCACTCAGTGCCCTACGCCGCTCGGCGGGCCCGATGTCCAGACCGGCCAGGTCCGAGCCGATCGATCGCAAACCGGCCTGCACCTGCGACGACGATTCCGCACGCACCCGGTGCAAGCCCGCGCGCACAGCCGTCAGCCGATCGGTTCGTCCGCGGTCGCGGGATTCGACCAGGCGGTGCCGACGTCGCATCAACTCGTCGAGTCGGTCGGGTTCGGTGGCGTCGAGTTCGTCCAGCAGATGTTCGACGGCACCCTGTGCGGCCGCCAGCCTCGCCCGGTGACGGCGTAGCTCGACGGGTGCCGACATTTGTTCGCGCAGCCACTCGACCAGAGCCACGACACCCGACTCATCGAGCCCGCCGGACATCGCGGCCACCCCCGACACCGCGAACAGCGGCAGGGACTCGTACGGATCGAGCGTCCTACGGTGGCTGCGCAGGACGCGCGGCCATTCCCAGAACGCGTCGATCTTGGTGCACACCAGCCCGACCACCCCGTAGGCGGCGCGCAGGTCGTCGAGGAGCTGCAGTTCCTCGTCGGCCACCGATGACGAGGGGTCGACGACGAGCACCGCGAGACCCGCCGCGGCGGTGGGCGTGCGCTCGACGAGGTCCAGGTCGGGGGCGATCGACCGGCAGGCATCGATGAGGACCCGGACGCCGACACCCGGCGTGCCGGCCACTACCACCGTGCTTCCCGTCCCGTCGACCCGTGTCGGGTCGAAACCGGTGAGTTCGGTGGTCCGGCCGAGCATCGTGCCGACACTGTCTGGATCTGCCCCGCTCGCTTCGCTCGCGGCTGTCGTCGTCATGAGGCCACCTCCGCGGTGGTGATGTGGCCGCCGGCGAGCAGCGCTTCGGCGGTGTCGCGATCCAGCCCGGCCGCGGCCGCCCGTTCCACCGCGGCACGGAGTTCGATCTGCCGCCACCCTCGCACCACGCCGATGTGCCCGCGGATGGGTTCGACGAGGTCGGCGATACCGCTCGCCGCCTGCAACGAACGATTCAGCGCCTCGACGTCGGCGGCCGCCGGCGACCCGGAGCCGATCAGCGCCAAAGCCAGGTCGATGCCGAACTGATCGAGGCGGCGCAGGAGACCGACACGCATCTGGCGCGCGGCCGAGCCGGGCGGACCGGACAGGAACCGGCCGGCCATCGACGGCATCTCGACGCCGTCGGCGACCCAGGCGCGCAGCTGCGCGAATTCGTCGTCGTCGAGATCGGCGCAGGCGAGCAGTGCCGACACGGTGAAGACCCGGGTGCGCAGCACGTCGGCAGCTTTCGCTGCGATCTGTACCGCGGTGTCCCAGTCGCCGTGGGTGTCGGCCTTTCCCAGCACCACGATCCGGCGGTCGGCCGGCAACCGGCGCACCGCCCCGACATCCGCGCGGCGCGGCAGCCCGGCCAACACATACAGCCACAGATCCGCGTCGGCGGCTGAGTCGTTCTCTCCCGGCCCGATCACGCTGAGCGACAAGCGTTCCCGCAGGGCACGGGCCATGGTGTCGCGACCCACGCCGTCTCGTCCGAGAACCTGCACATGCAGCGGGGCAAGGTAGCGCCGCCCGGCAATCTCCAGCGTCGACCGCAGCGGTGAACCCGCCTCGACGAGTGACTCCAGCCGCCCGGCGTCGGCCGCGCGGGTGAGCACATCGGGGGCGTGACCAGGTGGCCCAGACGTCACCGTCGGTCCCATCGCGCCACCCCCGCCCTCTCGGCCACAGTGCTGGCAGGGTAACCGCTACGGCGCCGCGCCGACGCCCGGACCTCCACAAGCCCGGCGTCATGCGCAACGATGGGCTGGTGAACAACAGCGCCGAACGTGCCCGCCTGTACCCGCGGGTCACCAGCTTCCGGTTCCGGCGGGGCACCCTGACACCCGGCCAGCAGCGCAATTGGGACACCCTGTGGCCGGTGCTCGGCCGGGATCTGGCCATCGGGACCGACCGCATCCCCGAGCCGGTCCTGGATCTGCCCACGCTGTTCGGCCGGCAGGCGCCGACCGTCCTCGAGATCGGTAGCGGCACCGGGGTGTCGACCGCGGCGATGGCAGCGGTCGAACCAGACGTCGATGTCCTGGCGGTCGAGGTCTACCGACCCGGTCTCGCACAGTTGCTCGGGCTCATCGATCGTGGCGGGCTCACCAATGTG
The DNA here is from genome assembly GCF_040610755.1 of Gordonia sp. NPDC003585. Lineage (NCBI taxonomy): Bacteria > Bacillati > Actinomycetota > Actinomycetes > Mycobacteriales > Gordoniaceae > Gordonia > Gordonia sp. NPDC003585. The sequence goes on from NZ_JBEXMX010000052.1 coordinate 14,031, forward strand.
CGGATGATCCGTGGTGACGCGGCCATCGTCCTGACCGAACTGATCGCGCCGAGCAGCCTGACCGGGATCCGACTCTTCTTTCCCGACCCGTGGCCCAAATCGCGTCATCACAAGCGACGCTTCGTCCAGTCGGGCACGCTCGAGTTGATGGCTGACCGACTCGTCCCCGGCGGTGTCCTGCACATCGCGACCGATCACGCCGGATATGCCGAGTGGATCGCCGAGGAACTCGCCACCCAGGACCCGAATCGCCCCCATGTGGTGCAACTCACCGGGGAGACACCGATCTCACTGGAGCGGCCGACCACCAAGTTCGAGGGACGCGCCGAGCGTGAGGGACGCGACGTCAACGAGTTCGTCTACACGCGGCCGGTGCCACGGCAGACCGGCACCGCCGGCGAGGAGCAGTCATGACCGAACCGAACAAGAACGCGACCGGGTTCGCCGAGACCATCGCGGGCGCGAGCCAGACCCGGAGAATGCTGTTGGTCTGGGACGCCCCCAACATGGACATGGGGCTCGGCGCCATCCTCGGTGGCCGGCCCACGGCGGCACATCGTCCGCGATTCGACGCGCTGGGCCGCTGGTTGCTGCAACGCACCGCCGACGTGTCGGCGAGCCTGCCCGACGGCGCTGCCGTGGAGCCCGAGGCAACCGTTTTCACCAACATCGTGCCTGGTAGCGCCGATGTTGTGCGGCCCTGGGTAGATGCGCTGCGCAACGTCGGCTACTCGGTGTTCGCCAAGCCCAAGCTGTCCGACGACAGCGACGTGGATCCCGACATGCTCGACCACATCGCACTTCGCAGGCAGACTGTTGGGTTAGCTGGGGTGATCGTGGCGTCCGCGGACGGCCAGGCCTTCCGCGAACCGCTGTCCGATGTGGCCGCCGACGGGGTGCCGGTCACCGTCATCGGATTCCGCGAACACGCCAGCTGGGCCCTGACCGCCGACGACTTGGAGTTCATCGACCTCGAGGACATCCCCGGCGTCTTTCGTGAGCCGCTGCCACGCATCGGCCTCGACTCGCTCCCCGACGAGGGTGCCTGGCTGACGCCGTTCCGCCCGTTGAGTGCACTGTTGCGCTGAGGCGACCCCGTCCCAACACACCCTATCGCCCTATCGCTCAGCCATACCTCAGGCGGCGCTGCGAGAATTCGGCGCTAGCGCTCAGACCCCGACCTATCAGACCCATCGGGCATCGAAAGGAGAACCAGCGTGTTCGGAGCCATCGGCACATTCGTCTACCGGATGCGCTTCGCCGTCATCGCGGTGATGATCGCGCTGATGGCCGGCCTGGGACTCTACGGCCTCGATCTGGGTAAGCATCTGAGTCAGAGCGGCTGGTTCGATCCGACGTCGGAATCGGTGAAGGGTTCGCAGTACGCCGACGCCGCGCTCGGGCGCGATCACCGCTCCGACATCATCCTGCTGATCACGCCGCCCGAGGGCACCACCGTCGACAACCCGGAGTTCGGGGCCAAGGTCGAGGACTTCGTCAACGACCTGATCGCGGCGCATCCCGACATCGTCAACCGGCAGGACCCCGGCATCATCGACCCGTTCCTGCAGCAGGCGATCCAGCCCGCCATCCAGGAACGCGCGTTCACCGACGACAAACGGCACGCATTCATCAGCATCGGCGTGGCCGGCAACGACGACACCACGGTGCTGAACAACTACAAGACGATCGAACCGTTCTTCGACGACATCGCCGAGCGGTTCGGCCTGCAGGGCACCACCTTCGAACTGGCGGGTCTGCAACCGGTCGCGGGCAGCATGGCCGACGGCATGGACGAGGACATCCGGCGCGCCGAGGTGATCGCGCTGCCGATCGTCGCGATCATGCTGTTCTTCATCTTCGGCGGCGTGGTGGCCGCCTGCCTCCCGGTCCTGATCGGTGGTCTGACCATCGCCGGGTCGCTCGGCATCATGAAGGTCTTGGCGCTGACCACCGAACTCAACATCTTCGCCCAGTCGGTGGTGACGCTGATCGGGCTGGGTATCGCGATCGACTACGGCCTGTTCATCGTGTCCCGGTTCCGCGAGGAGCTGGCCGAAGGCTATTCCACCAAGGCCGCGGTCCGAAGAACGGTGATGACGGCCGGACAGACCGTCGTGTTCTCGGCGACGATCATCGTCGCTGCTCTCGCGTGTCTGCTGATCATGCCGCAGGGCTTCCTCAAATCGGTTGCCTACGGCGCCATCGCGTCGGTGTCACTCGCGGCGCTGTTGTCGATCACGGTGCTGCCGGCCATCCTCAGCATCCTCGGGCCGCGCATCGACGCGCTGTCGATCCGCACCCTGATGGGCTGGACTGTGATCCCGGTGACGCGCAAGATCTTCGGCGACAAGCGGGCCGACGCCATCGACAGCCGGTTCACCGGTCGCATCAAGACCCGCGCCGATGTCGAGAACGGTTTCTGGGGCAAGTTGTCCGGTTGGGTGATGCAGCATCCGGTGGCGACCGCCGTCCCGACCGTCCTGCTACTCCTGGTGCTGATCATCCCGTTCGGCGGCATCCAGTTCGGCGGCATCAGCGAGAAGTACCTGCCGCCGGACAACGCGAACAGGCTGGCGCAGGAGCACTTCGACGAGTACTTCCCGACCGAGCGCACCGAAGAGATCAAGCTGGTCATCGTCTACGATCCCAACTCCGCGGACTACGACTACAAACTCCAGTCGATCGCCGACCAGGCGAACAAGATCCCCGGTTTCACCAAACAGTTCTCGACCTCGCCCAACGACTCGCAGTCCGCGCAGTACCCGGGCTCGGACGCGTGGATCTTCCAGATGGCGGCGGGTCTCGAGGACCGCGACACCGCGGCGCAGGCGATCAAGGATCTGCGCGCCATCGACACGCAGGGCCTGCAGATGTATGTGGCGGGCACCCCAGCCCTCACGCAGGATTCGATCGACGCCCTGATGAGCCGGCTGCCGCTGATGGCGGTCCTGCTGGTGCTCGTGACCGGCTTCCTGATGTTCCTGGCGTTCGGGTCGATCGTGCTGCCGATCAAGGCGGCGTTGATGTCGGCGCTGGGCCTGGGCTCCACCCTCGGCATCCTCACCTGGATCTTCGTCGACGGTCACGGCGCCGAGATCGCCAACTTCACGCCCGGCCCGCTGTTCGCGGCCGTCTTGGTGCTGATCATCGCGATCGTGTTCGGCCTGTCCACGGACTACGAGATATTCCTGTTGTCACGCATGGTCGAGGCGAGACAGAAGGGCGCGAGCACCACCGAGGCGGTGCGCGTCGGTACCGCCCACACCGGACGGATCATCACGGCGGCCGCGGCCATTCTCGTGGTGGTCACCGGCGCATTCGGTCTGTCCGACATCGTGATGATGAAGTACATCGCCTACGGCATGATCGCGGCCCTCATCCTGGACGCCACCGTCATCCGCATGCTGCTGGTGCCGTCGGTGATGAAGCTGCTCGGCGACGACTGCTGGTGGGCGCCACGCTGGATGCGCGTCATGCAGCAGAAGATCGGTCTCGGCGAGACCGTCCTCGACGATGAGCCCGACGAGATGCGCGACAGTGCTGCGGCCGCCCGCACGATGAGCGCGGGCACACTCGCCGCCGAAGCCCCGACCTCGGTCATGGAGCGCCCGCGGGTCGCACGCCCCGCAGCCATGGGTCCGCCGCCGGGCCGCGGACCGTCCGGACGCATCCGGCGCGAACAGCCCGAGCCGGCGACGGTCGCGACCAGCCGCCCCGTACGCGGGCGGGCGGTCGGGGCCCCTGGACCGGCCCGACCGACCACCCCAGCTCCCACCACTGCAGCTCCCACCACTGCGGCACCGATGGCTGCCCCCACCACTTCCGTGCCGGCCGCTGCCCCCACCCGGGGTGGACCGGCTGGACCGCCGCCTGGGAACCCACCGCGCCGGCCGACGCCGTATCGGCGGCCGACGACCGGTCGGAATTCCGGCCCGGACACCGGTGGCTGGCGACTCGGCGACGGCGGAATACGTCTCGGCGATCCCCAGCCGGCGACATCGCAGGCACCTCAACCGCCCGGACCCCCAGCGGCGCCTACCCAGGGACCCGCGCCGCAGGGGCCCGCGCCGCGCACGGCACCCGCGCCGACCGCCGGCCCGGCTGGGCCGAGTCCGGTGGGGCCGGGTCCGGTGGGCGCCCCGCCGACTTCACCCCCGCCGGACTCACCACTGCGGCGTCGGCCGACCCTCAACGACACCGGCAAACGCCCGTTGGCGGCGTCGCTGTCGCCCGAGCGAACCTCGCCACCGCCGCAGCAACCGCGCGGAACCGGCGACCGGATGGACCGCGGTTTGTCGCCCGATGCCGTGCCGTCGGCTCCGACGAATTCGGCGCAGAGTCGCGAGACCGCCGATTCCGACGCGCCGGTGTCACGGCGCTCCCGCACCGACCGGCATGCGCGCTCCGAGGACGGCGGACAGATCAGCGTTCAGGATCTGTTGCGGCGCAGCAAGTCCGACTCCTAGGATCGCGGTTCCGGCGGGTCGTCGTCGGGTAGGACGGCGATGCCGTCGGCGTATTCGGCCCACGTCGGTGCGTCCCCGCTCGGTCCGATCCCGCCGGTTTCGTCCCACATCGGTTTGTCGGGTTCGGCCACGTACATGCGATCGTCCGACGACAACCGCCCGTCGTCGGGCGAGGGTCGTGTGCTGGCCAGGTGGCGCACGGCGGTGTTGAGGAAGGCGATCAACGGCACCGCGAGCAGACCGCCGATGATGCCCGCCGACACGATGCCGGCCGCGATCGCCAGCACCACCGCAACCGGATGCAACCGAACCGAACGGCCGAGGAGAAATGGTTGCAGCACATGGCTTTCCAGCTGCATCACGCCGATCACGATGGCGAGGGTGATCACCGCGGCGATCCAGCCGTTGGTCACCAGGGCGACGATGACGGCCAGCGTACCGCTCACCAACGCGCCGACGATCGGGATGAACGCGCCCAGAAACACCAGCGACGCGAGCGGCAAGGCCAACGGAACCTGCAGGATCGCCAGTCCCACACCGATTCCCAACGCGTCGACGAGCGCGACCACCACCGTTGCCCGGACATAGCCGATGAGGGTTCCGAACCCGGCGATCCCGGCGCCCCACACTCGGCGGCGGCTGGCCGCGGGGACCACTCCGACGAGAAACCGCCAGATCTGGCCTCCCCCATAGAGAAAGAAGATCAGCAGGAAGACGGTGAGCAGGGCGCCGGTCACGATCTCACCGGCTGTGGTCGCGGTGGCGAGCGCCCCCGAGGTCACCTTGTCCTGGTTGTGTTGCACGACGTCGAGGACGTCGGTTCCGGCGTTGCCCACCTGATCGGCGTTGATGTGCAGGGGGCCGTCGATCAGCCACTGCTTGGTGCGGTCGACGGTCAGCCGCACCTGGTCGGCGAGTTCGGGTACGCCCCGGACGAATTCGCGGATGACAAAGGTGAGGACGGCGGCGAGCAGACCCAGCGCGACGACGATGACACCCAGCACCGCCAACGATCGGGGCACCCCGCGCCGATCGAGGGCGTCGACCACCGGCACCAGCATGGCCGCGCCCAGCACGGCCAGCGCCACCGGGACCAGCACCTGCTCGAACTCGGAGAAGATCAGCAACAGCACGTAGGCGGCCGCCGCGATGACGAGCAGCCGCCAGCTCCACTCGGCGGTCGCACGAACAAGCGGGTGCACGCGGGACCGATCGAACACCGCCGGGTCACGTGTGGAATCGGAGTCCGTCACCCCATCTACCGTAGGCTCATCGGCGGGGCAAGGGACATGCCCTAGGGTGTCCACTATGTCGTCGGAGGAAGCTGCACCCCGCAGCGCCCCGGCGCGGCCACGCTTCTGGTGGGTGCGCTGGACCCTGCTGGCGATCGTCGTGACCGTGCTCGCGGTCGAGATCTATCTCATCTGGCCGAAGCTCGAAGAGACCTGGTGGCGGATCGACGACCTCAAATGGCCGTGGATTCTCGCGTCGATTCTTGCGGCGCTGCTGTCGATGGACAGCTTCGCCCAGGTCCAACGCGCACTTCTGCGGTCCGCCGGCGTGGTCGTCAAGCAGTGGCAGTCGTTGTCGCTGATCCTCGCCGCGAACTCGGTCAGCCAGACGATGCCGGGTGGCCAGGTCCTCGCCCCTGCCTTCACCTATCGGGAGACCCGCAAGTGGGGCGCGACGCCGGTGGTGGCGTCGTGGCAGGTGGTGATGTCGGGGTTGCTCGCCGGCATCGGCCTCGCGGTCCTCGGACTCGGTGGCGCGGTGCTCGCCGGGGCAAAGACCAGTCCATTCTCCGTGTTCTTCTCGGTGGCCGGGTTCCTCGCCGTGGCACTCGTCCTGCAGTTCTTGGCCAGTCATCCCGAGTCGTTGCGGTCGACGGGTATCCGGGTGCTGGGCTGGGTCAACCAGCTGCGCAGCAAGCCGGACAACCATGGCATCGACAAGCTGTTGGAGACCCTCGAGCAGCTGCGCGCGGTGCAGCTCACCAAGCGCGACACCTCGATCGCGTTCGGGTGGAGCCTGTTCAACTGGGTTGCCGACGTCGCCTGCCTGATGTTCGCGTGCTGGGCGGTGGGCGCCCATCCGAGCATCTCGGGCCTCATGGTCGCCTACGCCGCGGGCAAGGCGGTCGGAACGGCGGTCCCCCTGCTCCCGGGCGGCATCGGCGTGGTCGACGCGGTGCTCGTCCCGGCCCTGACCAGCGCGGGAATGCCGGCGACCGACGCGCTGACCGCCGTCCTCGTCTACCGGATGATCAGCTATGTGCTGGTCGCGGCGATCGGCTGGGTCGTGATCATGGTGATGTTCCGGCACCGCATCAAGACCGTCGACACACTCGAAGAAGAGATCACCCGCGACGAGGTCGCCGACCCCGACGATCGCGTTCAGGACGAATCCGACGATCCCGACCCACCATGGGACGCCCCGCCATCCCCCGAGTCATCCCCCGATCGAACGACCGATGACCGCTGAGCGCGATCCTGACGTGCCGAGCGCAGCGCCGAGACGCTACCGTAATCCACCATGGCGAGTTCGGACACCGTAGAGCAAACGCTCGCCCCGATGCGCGGGGTGGCGTCGGCACCGGTCGCCGCTCTCATCGACGCCGCAGCCATCACCATTTTCGCCCTCATCGGGCGGGCCAGCCACGAAGAGGCCCTGTCTTTGATCGGCGTCGTGCAGACGTTGTGGCCGTTCCTCGTCGGCTGCGCCGCCGGCTGGTCGGTGACCTATGTGTACTCGCACGTCCGGTCGAGCGACTTCTTCGGCCACGATTTCCGCCCCGACCGGGTGGTTCCGGTCGGTCTGGTGATCTGGTTCTGCACGGTCACCGTCGGGATGATCGTGCGCTACATCCTGCACCAGGGCGTGGAAGTCGCGTTCGTCGTCGTGGCGGCAACCTTCCTCGCGCTGTTCCTGCTGGGATGGCGCCTTGCGTTCGCGGCACTCGCGCGACGCGCTCAGCGCAGTTCCTGACTCGCGCTACTTGATGGTGAAGTACTTCTGCGCCACCTGGAGTGCCGCCGTTCCCGACTTCGGTCCCTCGGTGTAGACGACGATCACCTTGCCGCCCTGCAAGCCCACGAACCATCCGGGGCCCTGCGGGCCGTTGGTGCCGACCAGTGCACGCAGGCCGGGCGCACGGGTCAGGTCACTCGCGTCGCCCTTCTTCGCGGTCAGCACCATCGCACGCTGGATCTGGTTGATCAGCGCCGGATCCAGTTCGCCGAGCGAACCGCCGACCACCTTGGTGGGGACGCCCTTGATGACGAAGGGCGCCGTGGACGTGAACTGTCCGGCGCCGCCGCGTGCGAGCGCCACACCGAGGGCTGCCATGTTCATCATCGACACGGTCTGACCGTGCTGGAAGTCGACGGTCGTCACGCCGGGCTGCCCTGGCATCGGCGCACTGGCACCCGGCACCGTCAGCTGGACGCCGAGCCCGAGCCGGTCGAGGATGGCCTCGCTGGACTCCTGGTTGGCCGCTGCCGCGCGTCCGACCGCGTCGAACACCGGATTGAGCGTGGTGCCCACCGGGAAGGCCTGGTCGACGTTGATGTTGCGTTGAGCCGCATAGGTGTTCTGGGCCATCCCCAGGATGCCGCCGGTGACGGCGTCGAGCGCGAGGATGGTGGCGGGCTGTCCGACCTCCACCGCGGCGTCACCGAGGGTGAGCTGCAGTGACTGATCGACGGTGGTGAACACGCTCGGCCCGGCCGGACCCTGCTCGCCGACGAGCTTGCGCGGCTTGATGCCCGGACCGACCATCTGTACCTGCCAGCCGGCGGTCGCGTCGCGGATGGCCTGCCAGTAGTTGGTCAGCCCCGACTCGAGCGGCGACATGAGTCGACGGTCGGCCATCACGAGGGCGCCCGCCTTGTTGACGGTGACCCCGGGGATACGAGCCGGGTTGCCGGCGAGTACGCCCATGTCGGAGTCGCGCAGCACCACTGCCGTGACCGGCCTGCCGGCCGCCTCGTCGAGCTTGTTGGTGATGATCTGCGCGGTGACGAGCGGGGCGATCGGGGCGATGGCGCGTGCCAGCGCGCGGGCGGAGTTGTCCGGGTTCCGGGTGCGGGCCGGGTCGAGGATGAGCTCGTTGACCGGCTGCAAGACCATGAACGCCTTGCCGGTACGGCTGCGAACGGACGGTGCCGGGGTCGCGTCGGTGCGGATCTCGCGCAGCATTCCGCCCGCGGGCAGACCCGGATAGATGATCGACGGTTCCCACGTCACCTTCCACCCGGTCGAGAGGTGTCGGGCGGTGCCGTTGCTGGTGGTCTCGAACTTCCGGCCCTTGTCCCAGGTGTAGGTGGTCTTGAGGGCGAACGACGCCGTGCCGTCGCTGTATTCGACGGGGTTGCGCACCTCGACGTGCACGCTGTTGGCCCGCATCGCCTGAAGGGTCGCGGTGAGCGCCTCCCCGGCCTGACCAGGTGCGGTGGTGAACTGCGCGGCACCACCGGCATCCTGTTTGTTCAACGCGGACGCATAGCCTCTCATCGCGGCTGCGGCCCCGGTGTCGTCTGTTCCGGTGATTCCACACGAGGACACAGCGACAGCGATTCCGAGCGCGGCACAAGTCGCGAGGATCGCGCACTTGACCCAGATCTTCATGTTCACAATTTTCACTCTTGTCACACGCGATTTCGATCCCTTGAGCTTCCATTCGGGGATCGGAGCGGTCACAATCGTGTCTCGCGGCGCTGTTCGTGCGGGGGTGACGGCCGGCCGGGAATGGCGTGGGCCGTGCGGAACTCGCGTATCTGCCCTGGTCGCCAGAGCGCGCTCACCGGCTGTCCATAATGGATCATGACGGTTTCCCTGATCCGAGGACCCGAGCGCGCGGTGACGGCCACCGAGTGGCTGGTGTCCCGCCATAGCTTCTCCTTCGGAGACCACTACGACCCATACAACACCCACTACGGAGTGCTGTTGGCCATTAACGACGATTTGGTGTCGCCGGGCCACGGGTTCGATTCACATGCTCACCAGGAGACCGAGATCGTCACTTGGGTAGTCGAGGGCACGCTGGTTCACCGCGATTCCGCGGGGCACTGCGGGGTCCTCTATCCCGGCCTCGCACAGCGGATGAGTGCGGGTTCGGGCGTCCGGCATTCCGAACGCAACGACCCCTGGCCCGACCTCTCCGATTCCGGCCGCTCGCCGGTGCGCTACATCCAGATGTGGGTGATGCCCGACAACCACGGTCTCGAGCCGTCGTACGAACAGGCTAACGTCTCCGACCTGCTTCGTCCGGGCAAACTCGTGCCGGTCGCCTCCGGCGAGGACGGTGTCGACTCCGCGATCCGTATCGCCAACGCCGGCGCGACCCTCTACGCGGCGCGCCTGACACCGGGGCAGTGTGTCGAGGTTCCGCCGGCACGCTTCACCCACGTGTTCGTGACCGCCGGCGAGGTCGTGATCGGCGACGATCGGCTTGGCGACGGCGACGCCCTGCGCGCCGACGACGCCGACGGGCTGGCCATCACGGCGACCTCCGACGCCGAGGTCCTCGTCTGGGCGATGAACAAGCGACTCGGCGAGTAGCGCCCCGACCGACTCGCCCGGCCAGGAATCGAGTCGAGTTGGAGAACGCGAGTGCTGCAGCACTCGCGTTCTCCGATTCGGCACCGGTTGTCGCGAGTCGTGTCCCTCTCGGTCAGGCCAGCTTGACGTCGAGCCAGTCGAACATGCGCTGGTCGGTCATTGCGCGGGCCATCGGCTGGCAATGCCAACTCGCCCCATCGGCGGCGGTGAACTCCATCAGTTCCGCTCCTCCTCCGACCATGCCGACGAGCCGAGCCGACTGTCCGGGCCAGAACTGTTCGTGTTCCGGAGCAGTGACCAGCATCGGCGTTCTGATCTGGGCGGCGAGTTCGTCGGTGAGCCGGTACTCCTGGACCGCCACATAGGTTTCGAAGTATCCAGTGGCACCATAAGGCCTTGCCCGCCAATCGAATTCACGCTTCGTTGCCGAGCTGAGCTTCATTCCGATACCCATGTCGCGGTCGAATGAGTCACGCTTGCCCGCAGCGAGTTCCGTGCGCAGTGGGCTCGGCAGCTTGTCCATCCAACTCGTTGCGACGTCGACGACGCCGGGATCGGCGATGGCCGCACGATACCGGTGCTCGAAGGCAAGCGAGCGCGGCACCCAGTAGCCTGCCTGCGAGATTCCGTACAGCGCGAGACGATCCGAGTCGACGCCGGGTTGTTGCAGTACGACATCGGTGACCGGCGTCAGCACCGCTTCCCAGTCGGGCCGGAACGGTATCTGGTGTTCGAACAGCATGGATTGCTGACCGGGCCCGTCGAACATGACGACGTTGTACCCGCGTTCGAGCGCGCCGCGTGCGGCGGCACTCCACTGACCGGACACCGCGCCGTCGCTGCCGTTGATCATGACCAGCGTGGGCCGGCCGCCATCAGGGTGCAGCGGTGCGAGAAACCAGCCCGGCAACGTCGTGTCCTCGTACGGGATCGTGAGTCGATGAGCATCGAACGGGCCGTGGTCGATGAACGATTCCCATGCGGCGCGATGCTCCCGGAACACCGGCAGCCGCTGTTCGGCGGTGGGCAACTCGTCGACCGCGTCGACCGCCATCGAAAGATAGTTCGCCGCACGTAGGTACGCCCATGCCGCGCTGACCCGGTGGCCGCCTGCGGCGCTGGCGTCGGCCTCGTGGCGCACGCGCCGGCCGAGTCGGAGCCAGGCGTCGAACCAGGCCTGTCCGCCGCCCTTGAGTCCGCTGATGGTGGCGAGAACCTCGCCAACGTCGGCGCCGCCGGCGTTGGAGGTGCCGAGCAGGCAACGGACGGAGTAGTCGCGGCCCTCGGAATAGAAGCCGGTGTCGTAAGCGGTATGTGTTGCGTGAGGTAGTTGCATGCCTTCGACTCTGCAGCGCGGCCGATGGCAACACATCCGTCAACTGACGCAGATTTCGCCGCCAGACGTCGACCGTCAATCGGTGAGCGCGTGAAGGTTCTTCGCGGTCGGCGACTTCTCCACCGACTCGGGGTCGGGATAGGTCTGCAGTAGACGGTCGGCGGTTCCCGACGTGGTGACCGTGAACCAGTAGTGCTCGTTGCGGTAGTGATGGAAGCGATGATTGCGCCAGGTCGCCCGGTAGAGGCGGGTCTTGGGTTTGTAGTCCGTGTGGATCAGGTAGTGCGTCCACTCGTACACGATGCCCAGAAGTCCGAGAACCACCATGAAGGTGAGCCCACGTTCGACGCTGCGAAAGAGCACCAGCCCGACCACGAGCGCCGCCACCAGCACCGGTATCAACGCCCGCCACGGGATGAAGATGAGCGGGATGTCGCGCGGATCCTGATGGTGCTCACGGTGTTTGCGCGCGAGCAGGGTGTCGAGGGTGACCGGCCCGAGCCGCTTGGGCCGCCAGTGCAGGATGAAGACATGGATCAGCCACTCGGCGATCGGGAACACCGCGACCATCACGACGGGTACGACAAGATCCGCGACACCCCAGCCGCCGACCCAGACCCGAGCGATCACCGACGCGACCAGGAATGCCGAAATCATCCAGGGCGACGGATGTTTCACGAATTCGGCCAAGGCCGACGCGAGGGTCACGTTTCGCCGCGACGCCCGCAGACGACGCTCGTCGCTCTCGACGCGACGCCGCGCCTGATCCGGGGTTTTCATGTGGATTCCACTCCCATCAGTCCTTCGCACATCGCAAGCAGCGCTTGGGTTGCCGGCGCGAGCAATGCCTCGGCGGCGGCTCGGGCGCGGATCGGATCGTGCGACGCGATCGCCTCGACCACCGTCCGATAGCCGCCGAGGTTGCCGACCTCGGGTTCGAGAACCGTCGCCAGCTCGGGCAATACCGGTTCGTAGGCGGCTCGCAGCGAGTTGTACATCAGCCGGAACGCCATCGAGTCGGCGGCGTCGATGACGCGACTCCAGAACTCGAGCGCGACGACCTGCTGTCCGACTGGATCGGATTCGTTCTCCAGATCGGTGAGCGACGACTCCAGTTGTGCTGCAACCCCATCGGCAGCACGGAGCGCAGCGAGCTCGGCAACCTTCGGTCCGATCAGAGCCCGCGCCTCGACCACCGAGCGAGCGACTCGAGGGTCGAGGTCACCCTGTCGGACAAGGAGTCTCGGCAGCAGATCCAGTCCGCCGCTCGACGCCGGATCGAGCACCCGCGTGCTCCCGCCCTGCCGGATAGTGACCAGCCCTGCCGCAGCGACCCGCTTCAATGCCTCACGCACCGCGGGGCGCGACACCCCGAGCACACGCGCCAGTTCACGCTCACTCGGCAACGACTCGCCCGCGGGCAGTTCGCCGGACAGCACGCCGTCGACGATCTGCTCATAGACGTCCTCGGGCACGCTGCGCGGCGAGATGGGTTCGAACGGCATGGGTGTGACGGTAGCCACCAGGGCACAGGTGGTCAAGTGGTCAGACCAATATGACTCTAGTGCAACTGCTCCAACAGCCGCAGCCACACCTCGCTGATCGTCGGATACGACGGAACCGCGTGCCAGAGGCGATCGAGCGACACCTCCCCGACCACCGCCACCGTCGCCGAGTGCACCAGCTCCGCGATGCCCGCACCGACAAACGTCGCGCCGATGAGTACGCCACGGTCGCGGTCGATGACGAGCTTGGCGCGCCCGGAGTAGTCCGGTCCGGCCAGGTATGAGCCGGCGACCGCGATGTCGGTCTCGGCGATCTGCACCTCGATGCCCCGCTCTCGGACCTGCGCCTCGGTCAGCCCCACCGAGGCCATCTCGGGGCGGGTGAACACGACCTGCGGGATGGCGTCGCGGTCGGCCGACGCGGCGTACCGGGGGTTGTCCAACTCGCGACGCTGCGCACGAGCAGCGATGACGTCGCCGGCAACCCGCGCTTGGTATTTACCCATGTGGGTCAACGCAACTCGGCCGTTCACGTCGCCCACGGCGTACAACCACGGATGGCCGTCGACAGTCATGTGATCGTCGACGGCCACCGGGCCGTGCGCCTCGAGACCGATCGAATCGAGCCCGAGATCCGTTGTCGCCGGCGTTCTTCCGGCAGCCACGAGGATCTCGTCGACCGTGATGTCCTCGTCGGTGTCACCGCTGGACAGAACGACACGTGCCGGCTCGCCGTGCAGCCGGCCATACCCGGTATCGGCGACACCAGGACGGTCCACCGAGGCGATCGTCGTGCCGAATCGCACGTCCACTCCCAGCTTGCGCAGTCCGCCGACAATCCGTTCGGACGCAAAGGGTTCTGCTTTGGGAAGCACACGGTCGCCGCGGATCACCATGGTCACCGCGGCACCCAGGTCGGCCAACCACGTGGCGGCCTCGCATGCGACCACACCACCGCCGAGGATCGCGATCCGGTCCGGCACCTCCACCAAGTTGGTCGCATCGCGCGACGTCCAGGGCAGGGCCTCGCGCAACCCGGGGATCGGTGGGATCGAGGCAACGCTGCCCGTGGCGATGACCACCGCATGCCGCGCGTGCAGAGTCAAGCGCCCGCCGTCAGCCGATTCGACGACCACCAGCCGATCCGCGACGATCCGCCCATGCCCGCGGACGACCTCGATGCCCGCACCACGCGCCCACGCCACCTGCGACGCGTCATCGCGAGAATGGTTCACCGTGTCGCGCCACCCGAGCAGCGCGTCCGGTTCCGGCCGGTCATCGACGACCCGGGGAGCGGACCCCGGCAAGGCACGCGCGGCGGCGAGTGCCGCACCCGCACCCAGCAACGCCTTGCTCGGCATACACGCCCAATACGAACACTCACCGCCGAGCAGCTGGTGTTCGACGATCGCCGCCGTCCGATCGGACCCCCGGATCGCGTAGTCGGCGACGTTCTCGCCGACCGGACCACCCCCGACCACCACCACGTCGTAGGTACGCACCTGGGTTGACTCGAGATCAGGGGCCGTCATGACATCCACGGTAGGCCCGCGTCGGCCGACGCGGCTGACGGATCGCGATCGCGGTGACAGGATGGAGCGCGTGACTTCTTCCGACACCACCCTCGCGTCCGGACTCGACCTCGAGTGGGTCGACGATTCCGTTCGCGTCCAAGACGACCTGTTTGCCCACGTGAACGGCAAGTGGCTGGAATCCCACGTGATCCCCGAGGACCGTGCCATCGACGGGGCGTTCCACGTGCTGCGCGATCGCGCCGAGGAAAACGTCCGCGACATCATCACCGAATGCGCCGAGTCGAGCCCACCGAGCGGCTCCGACGCGCTGAAGATCGGTGACCTGTTCGCGTCGTTCATGGACACCGACCACGTCGATGCCCTCGGCATCGGACCCATCGCCGGCGAGATCGAGAAGATCGCCGCGATCGACTCGGTTGCCGCGCTCTGCCGTCGGATGGGTCGCCTCACCCGGCACGGCGTCGGCGGCCTGTTCGGCTTCTACGTCGACACCGACGCGCGGGCGTCCGACCGCTACCTCGTGCACATCGTGCAGTCCGGCCTCGGGTTGCCCGACGAGTCGTACTATCACCCCGACGCCGACGGCAACGACAATCACGCCGACACCCGCACCGCGTATGTCGCGCACGTGGAGCGCATGTTCACCCTCGCCGGATTCGACGACGCCGCCGATCGCGCGGCGACGATCCTCGATCTGGAAACCGCTCTGGCCCAAGACCATTGGGATGTCGTGGCCCGACGCGACGCCGAGAAGACCTACAACCTGCTGTCCCTGGACGAATTGGAGTCCGCGGCAGACGGTTTCGACCTCGGCGAGTGGTTCGGCGGCCTCGGGACGGTCGGCGATGCCACCTTCGCGGAAGTCGTCGTCGGGCAACCGTCCTTCGTCACCAGCGCGGCCCGGTTGGTCGCGCAGCGGCCACTCGAGGACTGGAAGACCTGGCTCACCTGGCGTCTGCTGCGTTCGGCGGCACCGTACCTGTCGTCGGACTTCGTCGACGAGAACTTCGACTTCTACGGGCGGACGCTGTCGGGAGCGGAGACCAACCGCGACCGCTGGAAGCGCGGCGTGTCCTTCGTGGAGGGCGCGATGGGCTTCGCGGTCGGGAAGTTGTACGTGGACAAGCACTTCGGCCCCGAGGCCAAGGCGCGGATGGACGAGTTGATCGCGAATCTGGTGGCCGCCTACCGCCGCAACATCTCCGACCTCGAATGGATGACGCCGGAGACCCGCACCAAGGCGCTCGTCAAACTCGACAAGTTCACCCCCAAGATCGGCTACCCCGCGTCCTGGCGCGACTACGGCGCACTCATCGTCGACCGCGGCGATCTCATCGGAAATGTCGCGCGCGCTACATCATTCGAGCAGGAGCGCGAATTTGCGAAGATCGGATCACCCGTCGACCACGACGAATGGTTCATGACACCGCAGACGGTGAACGCCTACTACAACCCCGGCATGAACGAGATCGTCTTCCCGGCAGCGATTCTGCAGCCGCCGTTCTTCGATCCGGACGCCGACGACGCGGCCAACTACGGCGGCATCGGTGCGGTGATCGGGCACGAGATCGGCCACGGCTTCGACGATCAGGGCGCCAAGTACGACGGCGACGGCAACCTGGTGAACTGGTGGACCGACGCCGACCGCAACGAGTTCTCGGCTCGTACCGGCAAACTCATCGATCAGTACGGCGAGTTCACCCCGGACGGCCTCGATCCCAAGTACAAGGTCAACGGCGCCTTCACCATCGGCGAGAACATCGGCGACCTCGGCGGCTTGTCGATCGCGCTGGTCGCCTACGGCCTCGCGACCGAAGGCACGACACCCCCGGAGATCGACGGCCTGTCCGGCGAACAGCGTGTGTTCTTCAGCTGGGCCGAGATCTGGCGTACCAAGACCCGCGACGCCGAAGCAATCAAACGGCTGTCGGTCGACCCGCATTCGCCGCCGGAGTTCCGGTGCAACGGTGTGGTCCGCAACATCGACGCGTTCTACGACGCCTTCGACGTGAAGCCCGGCGACGCACTGTATCTCGACGAATCCGACCGGGTCAGGATCTGGTGACCGACGACTCCGGAGCGCGCGGGGGCGAATCCGGGCCGGCCGAGCAGCCGCACCCGCTCACCGGCATTGCCCGACGCGACGTCACCGAAGCCCTGTTGCGGCCACTCGGCGCTGCGGTGGTCTTGCTCACCGGATACTTCGTGCTGCCGATCAACAAGGACAGCGACGTCAACTACCTCGGCTTACTGGTCGGGGCGATCCTGCTCTCCGCCTTTTGCGTATGGGAGGTACGCAGATTCGCGCGATCCACCCGGCCGGTCGCCACCGCGATGGAGATGCTGGTCGCGCTGGCCAGCTTCTACATCGTGGTGTTCGCGACCACGTACTTCTTGTTCTCGGACTACTCGCACGGGAGTTTCAACGAGAAGCTGACCAAGATCGACGCGCTGTATTTCTGCCTGACCGTTTTCACCACAACGGGTTTCGGCGACATCGCACCCGATTCCGAGCCCGCACGCATCGCGGTGTCGATTCAGATGGCCAGCACTCTCATCCTGCTCGGCCTCGGTATCCGCTGCCTCAACGTGCTCATCACCTTCCGACAGCGCGACGTGGGGAACTCAAGCGAAGAGTCCCCCTCCGCTGGCTGAGAACCTCCCGCTGGCTCAGCACCCTCCCGCTGGCTGAGGTGCTCGAGGCGCTAGCCGAGAGCCTCGAAGGCCCTGGTGAGACGACATTGTCAACTCGCCAGGCCCTTCGAGGCTCGCTTCGCTCGCACCTCAGGGAGCGGGGTGGAGGCTCGCAGGCTCGCACCTCAGCCGGCGAGGGGGAGCGGGGTGGGCAGGAAGCCGACCACTCAGTAGTCGTCGTCTCCGTAGACGATCATGCCGCGAATGTTGTTGCCCTCCAACATGTCGTCGTAGGCCTCGTTGATCTGATCCAGGCGGTAGGTGTTGGTCACCAGGTCGCTGAGGTTGAGCTTGCCCGCGCGGTACTCGTTGAGCAAGGTGGGGACCTGCGTACGCGGGCTGGCTCCACCGAAGATCGCGCCTTGCACGCGCTTCTGCAGCAGGGTCAGTTCGAAGAGGTTCATCTGGGCGTCCATCGCACCGAAGTTGCCCATACCGGTGACGATCACCTGGCCACCCTTGCCGGTCAGGCTCAGTGCCGGCTGGATCATCGAACCGTCGATCTCGCCGACGGTGAGGATCGTCGTATTCGCCATCTTGCCCCAGCTGATCTCGCCGATGACCGGAAGTGCGTCTTCCATCGACTCGAAAGTGTGTGTGGCACCCAGCTTCTCGGCCATCTGCCGCTTGAAGGGCACTGGATCGACTGCAGCCACGATCCGCGCGCCTGCGGCGGCGGCACCCTGGACCGAGTTGATCCCGACGCCACCGATGCCGACCACCACGACCACGTCACCGGCGTGGGTTGCCCCGATCTCGACGGCCGAACCCCATCCGGTGGCCACACCGCAACCCAGCAGTGCTGCTTCCTTGAGTGGGATGTCGTCTTCGATCTTCACCAGGGATGCCTGGTTGACGGTGATGTAGGGCGCGAAGGTCCCCAGGAGGCACATCTGGGTCAGGCCGGTGCCGTCGGAGGTGTGCGCCCGGTGCGTGTCGTCGGAGATCGCCAGACCCGACAGCAATCGCGCGCCCTCGTCGCAGAAGTTCTGATCGCCGCGCGAACACGGTTCGCACACTCCGCACGCCGGAATGAAGGCGGTGACGACGTGGTCACCTTCTTTGAGGTTGGTGACACCGGGCCCGACCTTGTGCACCACACCGGCACCCTCGTGGCCACCGAGCACGGGCATCGGAATCGGGCTGTCGCCGGTGCGCAGGTGATGATCGGAGTGACACAGTCCGGAGCTGACCAGTTTGACCTGCACCTCGCCGGCGGCCGGATCGCCGAGTTCGAATTCTTCGATCTGCCATGGCTGTCCGACTCCGCGGAGGATGGCGCCCTTGGTCTTCATACGTGCTCCTTCTTGTCCCATCCCACGCGGGGAAAAACTATGGCGATCGACTTATGCGACGCACGTCACATCCTGCCCAAAGGAACGTTTTCCCGCGCCGGTTTCAGGGATCTCTCAGACACCGATCCGACCGCCGCCGCGGCTCCGAATAGGGACCGTGCGCCCGAGATTGCCGAACACCGAGACATGTAAAGATGAGCCCATGGCGACGAAGCCAGATGAAGTGGCCCGCGGCACCGGCCGTACAACGACGTTGCGTTGGCTCATTCCCGCGCTCGTCCTGCTCGGGTGGCTCGTCATCGGCGGTGTCGCCGGACCGTTTGCGGGCAAGCTCTCGTCGGTGTCGACGAACTCGAACTCTGCGTTCTTGCCTGCGTCGGCCGAGTCGACGCGGGTCAACGATCTGCTCTCCGACTTCGAGGACACCGACTTCCTGCCCGCGATCGTCATCGCGGAGCGCACCTCGGGCATCACCCCTCAAGACCTCGCCTCTCTCAGCCAGGCCACCGCACCACTGGCCGGGACCGAGGGCTTCGGTCCGCAGTTCTCACCACCGATCCGCTCCGACGACGGCCAGGCCGCTCAGCTGATCGTCCCGATCTCCACCGACGGAGAACCGGCCGACACCACGGAGAAGCTGCGCGACGCGCTCGCCAACCCACCCGACGGGCTCACCGTCAAGGTGACCGGACCGGCCGGACAGGTCGCCGACCTCGGCGAGGCGTTCGGTGGGATCGACGGCCTACTGCTCCTGGTCGCGGGGACGGTCGTGATCGCGATCCTGATCGTCGTCTACCGCAGCCCGATCCTCCCGTTCGTGGTGGTCATCTCGGCCGTGTTCGCGTTGTCGCTCGCGTCCGGCGCCGTGTACTTCCTGACCAAGCAGGGCGCCCTCGAACTCAACGGCCAGAGTCAGGGCATCCTGTTCATCCTGGTGTTCGGCGCCGCGACCGACTACGCACTGCTCCTCGTGTCCCGATTCCGCGAGGAGCTCATCACCACCGGTGACACTTACGATGCGCTGCGCATCGCCTGGCGGTCGACGATCGAACCGGTCGCGGCGTCGGCGGGAACGGTCATCGCCGGCGTGCTGTGCCTGTTGTTGAGCGACCTCAATTCCAATCGAAGTCTGGGCCCGGTCGCGGCACTCGGAATCGCGGCGTCGTTCCTGGCGTCGATGACGTTCCTTCCCGCCGCCCTCGCACTCCTCGGCCGCGCGGCGTTCTGGCCGATGCGTCCCCGATTCACTCCCGACGCCGATGTCGAGGGCGGCAGCACGCACCGGTTCTGGCGTCGGATCGCCGACGCCGTGGCCGCCCGCCCGCGCACCATCTGGATCGGCACCCTGATCATTCTGCTGGTCGGCGCCGCATTCGCGCCGACCTTCCGCGCCGACGGTGTCGCGTCGACCGACTACTTCCTGGGCACCGTCGAATCCGTTCAGGGCGCCGACATCCAGGCCAGACACTTCGACGCCGGGAGCGGTTCACCGACCTGGATCATCACCGACCAACAGTCCGCGGCCGCCGTCACCGACGCGGTGCGCGGGGTCGACGGCGTGGCCAACGCGCAGGTTCTCCAGCAGGGCGGGACGCCGGTGGTGCGCGACGGCAAGGTGGCCGTCGAGGTGACACTGACCGACAACGCCGAGTCGCTGGCGGCACAAGACACGGTGGAACGGATCCGTGACGTCGTGCACCCGATCCCGGGAGCCGACGCCCTGGTCGGCGGCACGTCGGCCGTCGATCTGGACACGCGGACCACCGCAATCCACGACCGCAACCTGATCATCCCGGTCGTGCTGCTGGTGGTGCTGGCGATCCTGATCCTGCTGCTGCGCAGCGTCGTCGCGCCGGTATTGCTGCTGGCCACCACGGTGGTGTCGTTCGCGGCCACGATCGGCGTCTCGAGCCTGCTCTTCGACGGCCCCTTCGGCTTCCCCGGCGCCGACCCGGTGGTGCCACTGTTCGCCTTCGTGTTCCTGGTCGCGCTCGGCATCGACTACAACATCTTCTTGATGACCCGCGTGCGCGAGGAGTCACGAATTCATGGCACCCGCGACGGCATGATCCGCGGCCTCACCGCGACCGGTGGTGTCATCACGTCGGCCGGTGTGGTGCTGGCGGCGACCTTCGCCGCGCTCGCGGTGATTCCCCTGCTGTTCCTCGCGCAGGTCGCATTTCTGGTGGCCTTCGGAGTCCTCGTCGACGCTCTCGTGGTGCGCACACTGCTCGTCCCTGCCCTGACGATCGACATCGGCCGCCGTGTCTGGTGGCCGAGCACACTGTCTCGCGATAGGTCGAAATCGACTGACTGACAACACAATTGATTCGCCGACCACACACCCTCAACCAAACCTGAGAGTTCGGTCAATCTGATAACGTTCGCGCCAGTAAAGGGTTAGCGTCAACGGACAACCGTCGAATGATCGTTAGCTGGTGTCGCCTTGAGTCTCGTCGAGCACAACACGAACGGGGGCGAAGAACTTTCGCCCCTGCCTCGTGCCGGCGTGGAGTGGGACAGCTTTCCCACGCACCTCTTCATGACGGGCAACGCCCGATTCTGGGACCCGTCCGCGATCGACTTCTCGGCGGACGCCGTGGATTGGCGGGAGATCGACGACGGGCGACGACGAGCCGCGACCTACCTCATCGCACAGTTCTGCGCCGGCGAGGAGGCGGTCACCCGGCACATCCAGCCCTTCCTTCGGTCAGCCGTCGCGGGCCGTCGACTCGGCGACGAGATGTACCTGTCGCAGGTTGCCTTCGAGAAGTCCAAGCATGCCGAGGTGTTCGCGTTGTGGTCCGACGCCGTCGGACTGTCCGACGACCTCACGCCCTACGTGGAGGCCAACCCGTTCTATCGGCAGATCTTCGGTGACGAGCTCCCGACCGCGCTCGCCGCACTGGACGACGACCCGTCCCCTGTGAACGAGATCCGCGCGTTGGTCACCTATCACCAGGTTGTCGTCGGGTCGCTCGCCCTGACCGGCCACCACATGGTGCAGCGGATCTGCTCGACACACGGCATCCTGCCCGGGTTGCGGCGGGTGATCCGCTTCGTCAACGCTGACGAACGCCGGCATGTGGCGTGGAGTTCGTACACGTGTCGTCGACTGATCGCCGACGACGACGCCCTCTGGGATGTCGCCCTCACGCGCCTGGGCGAGCTGACGCCGCTGGCGCTCGGCATGATCAACTGGGTCGACGAGCAGTTCGAGACACCACCCTTCGGCCTAGACAACGCCCAGTTCATCGCCCACGCCGCCGACCGAGCGAGCCGTCGACTCGACGCGATCGCCGCCGCGCGCGGGCGCCCGGTCGCCGAGATCGACGTCGACTATTCCCCCGAGGCGCTCGAGGACACGTTCGGCAACGAGGACGACGCCGCACTGGGTGCCTGACTGACTCGACGAGTTCAGCAACCAGGCTTCTGAACTGGGGAAACACGACGGCGTCGTGCCCGCAAAATCTAGGGGAAGAACTTCTTCCCCGGGGTTCGTAGTCGTCCGCGAGAATTTTCTGGGGGAAGACACCAAGGGTCGGGGAAGAAGTTTCTTCCCCTACTTTTGTGGGCGCGTGTTCGTGGCGTCGCGTTCGGCGGAACGCGATGACCGACAGCCGGTGACTGAGATCGGGCCGTCAGTGTCCGCTTCCGGGAGATGCCCGGATGACCAACGTCAGGGGCCCGATCCTGGCCGCCGGTCCTGCCCTCTTCCCGCCTCCACGATCGCCGACGACGTCAACGGATAGTCACTCACCCGCGTGACAGCGGAATAGAACACGTTCTAGTCTTGGTTCGTGGATGTCACCTATGACGCAACCAAACGGGAACTGACCACCGAGCAGGGCACGCTGCGCTATCACGAGGCCGGCGCGCCCGATGCTCCGCCGCTGATCCTGCTGCACGGTTCGGGCCCCGGCGTCACGGGCTGGCGCAACTATCGCGGCAATCTGGGGTTCTTCGCGCAGACGCATCGATGCTTCGTGCTCGAGTTTCCCGGCTTCGGGGTGAGCGATCCGTGGGAGGGCATGCCGGTCCTGACCGCGGGCAAGTCGGTGATCGCGTTCATGAACGCCCTCGGCATCGATTCCGCGCCGATGATCGGCAACTCGATGGGCGGCGTCGTGGGTGTGAACCTCGCGATGAAGAAGCCCGACCGGGTGGCGAAGCTGGTGACCATCGGGGGCGTGGGACCCAACGTGTACAGCCCCAGCCCCAGCGAGGGCTTGCGGTTACTGCAAGAGTTCGCCGACGACCCCGACAAGGACAAGCTGATCCGCTGGCTCACCGCCATGGTCTACGACCGCGCGCTCGTCACCGAGGAGCTGATCGAGGAGCGCTGGGAAGCCGCGATGAACGCCGACGCCCTCGCCACCGGCCGGGCGATGTACGGCTCGGCCGCCTTCGAGATGCAGCAGAAGTTCCTCGCCGACGCCGACATCCCGCCCTACTGGTCGATGATGCACAAGATCAAGTGCCCCACCCTGCTCACCTGGGGCCGCGACGACCGCGTCAGCCCACCCGACATGGCGATGGTCCCGATGCGCCTGATCCCCGACGCGGAACTCCACGTCTTCCCCAAGTGCGGACACTGGGTGATGATCGAGGCCAAGGAGGCATTCGAGGCGACCGTCGCCGCGTTCCTCGCGCGCTGAGCTCCGGGCTGACCCCGCTCCCCCTCCCGCTCCGCAGCCCCCACCCGCCGGTCGAGCCGCCATCGAGTCCGACCCCTTGCTGGTTGAGCAGCGACGAGCGAGCGCAGCGAGTCCGACGCGTGTCGAAACCCCGGTGAGCCGAGTGTGTCGGCAACAACCGCAC
>NZ_JBEXMX010000053.1:0-36024 GCF_040610755.1 Gordonia sp. NPDC003585
CCGAATCGGGTACCGCAGCACCGGACCTTAGCAAGAAGGCGCCCGCCGCTCTGCGGGCCAGCGCGGCCGAGAACGACGATGTCCCGATGACCTTCTCCGGACCCAGCGAGGGCGGCGGAACCGAGATCCATTCCGAGGACGAGGAACTCGCCGATCCCGCGGTCGAATCCGCGAGCCGGCGCGAACGTCGTGCCGCCGCCCGCGCGAACGCCAAGAGCAGCCGACCCAAGCCGCCGAAGTCCCGCAAGAAGCGCTGACCACCTGGCTCTGAGCCGCGAAGCCTCCACCGCTCCTGAGGTGCCGTCCGCTCCCTGAGGTGACTTTCGCTCCTGAGGTGTGTCTTCCGCTCCCTGAGGTGCCCGAGGCGCCAGCCGAGGGCCTCGAAGGGCTGGTGAGCCGACGATGTCCTCTCGCCCGCGGGTAATCGCCGCGTCGGGGAATCTCTGAGGTTTTTTCGCAGAAGAGGGAACCGGATCGGTACCTGCTGCGTCCGATCTTGTATGGAGACCCGAATCCGCATTCAGCCGGCACCCCCGTACGAGCACACCGGAGCGATGGTCGGCGTCGTCGACGCACCGGTCCGTCGACCCAAACCCGCTCGACCCAAACCCGCTGCGCCCGCCCGCAGCGCGATGGTGACGGCGACCCGGGAGGCCAGACAGTTCGCCATTCTGTCCGCGCGGATGATCTTCGAGGTGATCGACCGCCGACGCGGTATCGCTCAGCTGGGCGGCATGGTATCGCCCGCGATCGTGGAGCAGGTGTCGGTTCTCTTGCGCCACAACGTGCTCCGATCTTCCGATCCCACCGTCGGGACGGCGTTGCAACGGGTCCATGTGCAGTTGCGTGACACAAGCACGGCAGAGGTGTTCGGTTCCTTCGCCGTCGGCGGTCGGGTCCGCGCATTCGCCGGCCGCGCTCAGCGACTACCGTGCCGCCTTCGGTCCAACGGGCCCACGCAGCCAGGCCGGCTCGGAAAGGTCGAATACCGCTGGCAGCTGGTCGAGTTCACGCTTGCGTGAGTGGCCCACTCACAGACCCGCACCCGACGGCGACACCAGGATCTTCACGGCCGTCTCGTTGTGGTGGATCAGCGTCTCGAATCCCTCGTCGATGAGGTGGTCGAGCCCGATGCGGCCGGTCACGAACGGTGCGAGATCCACCTTGCCGCTCTCCACGAGGTCGATGACGGCGGGATGGCTGTTGACGTAGGCGATCGTCCCGCGCATGTCGATCTCCTTGAGCACCAGCTTCTGCATCTCGACGCTGCCGGGATGGCCCCAGATCGACACGACCACCAGCACTCCGGTCGGCTTCAACGCGTCGAACAGCGTGTCGAGTGCGGGCTGGACTGAAGTGCATTCGAAACCGACGTCGGCTCCGTGCCCTTCGGTGAGTTCGTTGACGCGCGCGACGACGTCATCGGCCGTGGGATCGACGACATGATCGGCGACCTTGGTGTCCAAGGCCTTTTGGCGCCGCAACGAACTGGGCTCGCTGATGACGGTGGTGAGCCCTTCGGCCTTGCAGACCGCCGCGGTGAGCAGTCCGATCGGGCCGGCGCCGGTGATGAGCGCGGTGTCGCCGGCGGAGGCGCCACTGCGCGCAAACGCGTGGAACCCGACCGACAGCGGTTCGATGAGAGCCGCCTGATCGAGCGGCACCTTCTTCGAAACGCGGTGTACCCAGCGCTCTTTGACGACGATCTTCTCCGCGAGACCACCACCGCAACCGCCGAGCCCGATGAAGTTCATGTCTGCCGACAGGTGATAGTCGTGGCTGTGGGGTCCGGTGTCGACATCGTCGCGGATGATGTACGGCTCCACCACCACGTGATCGCCGACCACGACGCCGTCCACCCCATCACCGACGGCGTAGACCACACCCGACATCTCATGACCGAGCGTCACCGGCGCGCTCTCATGGCTGATGGGCTGCGGATGCCCGGCCGGCGGGATGAAAATGGGGCCGTCGGAGTACTCGTGTAGGTCGGTGCCACAGATGCCGCACCATGCGACGTCGATCCCGACCGTCCCGGGTACCACCTCCGGCTCGGCGATGTCCTCGATGCGGATGTCTCCCCGGTCGTAATAGCGTGCCGCGCGCATGGCAACTCCTTCGGTGATCACCGCGTCGATGCCGGACGCCGATGTCCGGCGGCGGTACATCGAGCACACCCGCACGTCGACGGCCCCGCAACGGTTGCACCGGGTTGCAACCTGGCGACCTACTAGGATCAGGCAGGTGGTGAACCGTCTCTCTCCGCGCGACGCGATGTTCTACTTCCTGGACGAGTCGCGCACGACCACCCACCTCGGTGCGTTGCTCATCGTGACGCCGGAGCGCGAGACCGCAACGTCTGACGACGCCGACGCATCACACCCGCCCCGCCCGGCGCTGGACTACTCGAATCTGGTCACGCTGGTGGAGAACCGGCTGCAACTCGTGCCCCGGTATCGGCAGGTGGTGCGTGAGGTGACACTCGGGCTGGCGCGCCCGGTGTGGATCGACGACCGCGACTTCGACATCAACTTCCACATCCGACGCTCGGGCCTGCCACGTCCGGGTGGTCCTGCCGACCTCGCCGACCTCATCGCCAGGGTGATGTCGCGACCACTCGACCGCACCCGACCGCTGTGGGAGATGTACCTCATCGAAGGGCTCGCCGACGGCAAGCTCGCGATCCTCACCAAATCGCACCGCTGCCTGCTCGACGACGACGGCGGCAACGAGATCAGCGAGGTCATCTGCGACGAGGGGCCCGAGTCGGTGCGGCTGCCCGAGGAACTGTGGATGCCGGGGTCGCCGCCGGGTGGCACGCGGCTGTTCGTCGGCGCGCTGGCCGAGGCGCTGTCGCGTCCGGGCGATCTCGTCGACACCGTCGTGAACGGCAACGGGCTCATCTCCGAGGCGAGAACGGCGGCGGGAACGTCGGTGCGACGGATGGGCGCGCTCGTGCAGCAACTCACCGATTCGGCGCCGAGCAGCCCGCTGAACAACGGCGGAACCTCGACGCGGATGTTCACCACGGCGTCGGTGTCGCGGCGCGGCTGCGCAAAGGTGGCGCAGCGCTACGGGTGCACGGTGAACGACGTCGAGCTGGCGATCGTGTCGGGGGTGATGCGCCGGTGGTTGCTGTCCTTCGACCCCGCGGCGTCGATCTCCGACACCGTCCGCGTGGTGGTCCCGCTCTCCGCACGCGACCCCGGTGTGGAGCGCCAGATTGACACCGATCCCGGGTGGATATCCGTCGGGAAACCCAGCTTTGTGACGGATCTGCCGGTGGGAGAAGCGAATCCGGCGGTTCGGTTGGCGCAGGTGGCCGGGTTGGCGAATCGGTTCGCACAGTCGTCGCGGCGGGTGAGCCGCGGACCCCGACCGCTCTTCCCCGAACTGGGCGTGGTGCCGTTCCCGGAGTTCAGTTCGCGCGCATTCCGATCGCTCAACAGCCGCGCGTACAACGTGCCGATCGCGATGGGGTCGGCCCCGATCGCCGACCGCTTCCTACTCGGGCATCGCGTGCAGGAGATGTACGCCGTCCCGATGCTGGTCACTCAGCGCGCGTTGGCCATCAGCATCGTGGAGTACGGCGACAACCTGCAGTTCGGTTTCATGTCCGACCGCGGCGTCATCGGCGACCTCCCGGCCATGGCCGACTACGTCGCCGAATCCTACGACGAACTGGCCTCCACCACGTGACCGTTGACCGTGCGTCCCGAATCGTTGACCGTGCGTCCCGAATCGTTGACCGTGCGCAAGAACAAGGAGCTGACCGCCGATGAGGGTGTACCTGCCCGCCACGCTGACGATGTTGATGGAGCTCAACGAGACGGGGGAGTTCCGCGCTCTGGGCGGAACGGGTTTCGCGTTGACGCCCGCGTTGCGTGAGTCCTATCTCTCCGGCGACGATGAGGAACTCGCGGAGGCGGCCATGCGCGAGGCCGCCCGGGCATCGTTGCGACTCCTTGCCGGCGAGACATCCGAACCCGGTGACACCGAGGCCGACGCCGAACTCGCCGACGACGCGTCGACCACCAAACCCGGTGACACCCCACGCCTTCCGCCGCGTCGGGCGGTGGTGGCCGTCGACGTCGCCGACGTGAAGCTGCGCCCCGACCTCGACGACGCCGTCGTGAAGATCTCCGGACCCGTACCGCTGTCGGCGATCGCGTCGGTGCACGTCGACGGGGCCGACGCCGAGGACAAGGTCCGCGCTGCCGTGGTGGTCATCGACGCCGCCGACATGGGCGACCTCGACGCGGAGCTCGCCGTCGGAGATGTCGAGGATTTCGATCTCGCCTGGTACGCGACGCAAGAACTGCCGTTCCTCCTCGAACTGTTGTAGATATCCCACGCACCAGGATCGCTAACCTACGGTTCCGTAGGTTATGGTTTACCCATGGGTTTTCTGGAGCGATTCGAGGAGCCGGTCGCAGACGTCGCGGCACGTAGTCGTGCGGCGCACTGGGCGCGCGCGGCATTCACGCGGATCACCACGCCGTTGTTGCCCGACGACTATCTGCACCTGGCCAATCCGCTCTGGTCGGCGCGCGAGTTGCGCGGCAAGGTCGAGTCGGTCACCCGGGAGACCGAGGACACCGCGACCATCGCGATCCGACCAGGCTGGGGCTTCTCGTTCGACTACGCGCCCGGCCAGTACATCGGCATCGGCGTGCTGATGGAGGGCCGTTGGACGTGGCGGTCGTACTCGCTCACCTCGACCCCGCACACTTCGGCGTCGGACAAGACCATCTCGATCACGGTCAAGGCGATGCCGGAGGGATTCCTGTCGTCGCACCTGGTCAACGGCCTCACCCCAGGGACCGTCGTGCGACTCGCGGCACCACAGGGCGAGTTCGTCCTGCCCGACCCGCTGCCGGAGAAGATCCTGTTCGCCACCGCGGGCAGCGGCATCACGCCGATCATCTCGATGCTGCGAATGGTGCGACATCGCAAGCAGCGCACCGATATTCGCCTCATCCACTCGACTCCGACCGCCGACGATCTACTCTTCGCCGATGAACTCGCCGAGATGGCAGACGACGGCACCGTCGACCTGCACGTCCAGCACACCCGGACCGACGGGAAGGTCGACGCGGTGCGTCTCGCGCAGCTGTGTCCGGACTGGGCCGAGCGCCAGGCATGGGCGTGCGGCCCGGGTGGGTTCCTCGAAGTCCTGGCCCAGATGTACGACGACGCGGATGTCGCCGACCACCTGCACATCGAACGCTTCGCCTTGGAGCGCGGCCACGTCGGCGCGCAGGGCGGCACGGTGACGTTCGCCCGATCGGGCAAGACCGTCGAGGCCGACGGTGCGACGACCCTGCTGGAGGCAGGGGAGTCCGCCGGCGCGATCATGCCGTTCGGATGCCGGATGGGTATCTGTCAGAGCTGCGTGGTGATGGTCGAGAAGGGTTGCGTGCGCGACCTGCGGTCGGGCGTCGAACACGTGGAGGGGGAGCGCATCCAGACCTGCGTGAGCGCGGCCGCTGGGGACTGCACGCTCGACGTCTGACCACTCAGTCGGTCATCTGACCTGCAACATTCCGATCCAGCCTGCCCATCCGTACCCGAGGGGATAGGGTGGATTCGATGCGTGCCGAGATTGCCAAATCACAGGAATCGCAAGTGCCGGTCCTCACGGACGGTGAGGTGACACTGCGCTCGCATGTTCCCGCCGACATAGATCGCATGGTCGAATTGGCCGCTGATCAGGCGAAAATCCGTTGGACTCCCATCCCTGCCCCATACGGACGGTCGGCTGCCGAGCGATTCGCGCTGGAGTACGCGCCACAGTGCTGGGCGTCGGGCAGCGAGATGGTGTGGGCGGTGGACGTCGACGGTCGGTTCGCCGGCACCGTCGACCTCGCCGGTGAGGGCGTTCTCGCCCAGCTCAGCTTCGACCTCCACCCCGACGCGCGCGGCTGGGGCATCATGCGTCGTGCCGTCTCGCTCGCCGTCGACCATGCCTTCAGCGAGGCCGGCAAGGAAGTGGTGCGCTGGACGTCGCTGGCCGGCAACATCGACGCGCTGCGCGTCGCCCACGCGTGCGGATTCCGGCTCGACGCGTCCATCCCCGACGGTGTGGAACTTCGCGGCGAACCGCATGCGGCGTGGATGGGGTCGCTGCGCAAGGACGACGATCGCGAGCCCAAAACCACTTGGCACGCAGACACTTTCGACACCGAGCGGTTTCGGCTTCGGCCGCTCGAGGAGAAAGACGACCCGCGTATCCGGGAGACGCTCGACGACGCGGATTCACGCAAGTACCTCTTCGCCCGACCTGACCCGCTACTCGACGAACACGCCGCCGCCGAACGCATCCGCAAGTGGTGGACCGCCGCGTGTGGACATACGTGCACGTGGGCGGTCGCCGACAAGGACACCGACGAGTACTTCGGTGACGTGTCGATTTTCGAGATCAACGAGGTGACCGGCGCCGAGATCGGTTTCTACACCCATCCCGAAGCACGCGGCAAAGGCGTGTTGCGGGAGGGCATGGCCGCGGCCGTCGACCACATCTTCGACATCATCGGCCTGCGACGTCTCACTCTCTTCGCGGCCGCCAGCAATGCGGGCAGCCGCAAGCTCGCCGAGGCGTGCGGCTTCCGCGAGTTCGGTACGCAGCATCTCGCCGCCCGCTCGGACGGCATCTTCGAGGACCTCGTGGGCTACGAGCTCTTCCACGACTGGCGCTGACTCGATTCGGCGACCGCTTTCTGAACTGGGGAAACACGATAGCGTCGTGCCCGCAAAATCTCTAGGGGAAGAGTTTCTTCCCCGGGTTTCATAGTCGTCCCCCACGATTTCGGAATTTGTCAACCTGCCTGAGACAGGTCCTTGATTGGGTCTTTTCTCGGTTTGTGTGGTTTGTGGTTGATCCCGACGATCGCGGGGACCACGGATGCTTTCGGTGGTTGCCGGAAGCGTTCGGGGTGGGCGGCGTGGGCCTGGTCCAGGAGGGCCTGGCGGCGTGCTTGGACCTCGACGAAACTGCCGTCGAACACCGAGGCAGGGGTGTAGCAGCCCAGCCCGCTGTGGCGGTGCTCGTAGGCGTAGCGGCCCAGGAAACCCGCGGTCCACTCCCGGGCGTGATCGATGTCCTCGAAGCGCTCGGGGCAGTTCAGGTCGTATTTGACGGTCTTGAACAGCGACTCGGAGAACGGGTTGTCATCACTGACCCGCGGCCTCGAGAACGACGCGATCACCCCGGCTTCCTCGAGAGCGTCGAGCAGGTCGTGTGAGCGCATGACCGCCCCGTTGTCGGCGTGCAACATCGTGGGTGGCCCGTAGCGGGTGAACGCATCTTTGAACATCGCGATCGCCGCCTTCTTGTTTTCCTCGGGCACGATCTTCCAGGCCACCGGGAACCGGGAGAACACATCGATCACCAACAGCAGCTTGAACCGCTGCCGGCCGATGCCCCGCAGCTCGGTGGCATCCCAGGACCACAACTGGCCCGGACCGCTCGCCTGCATCCGCGGGGTCGCGCGGGTGCCCGGTCCCGACCGTTTACGGCGCCGGCGATCACCGACGAGTTTCGCCGTCTTCGCCACCCGGTAGAACGTCCTCTCACTACACGTGATCAACCCGGAATCGAAAGCACGCCAATAAGTTTGGTGCACCGACAGATCGGTGAACTCGGGCATCGACAAGACGTCGACCACCTGGTGGCGTTCGGCGGCACTCAACGCGGCCGGCTGCACCCGCTCGGCCTGAGGTTGTGGGTGGGCCACCGGCACATAGTGGCGGTACCCCTTGACCACCCGGTAATACGACGCCCGCGGCACCCCGACCAACACACACGCCACCGTCACCGCCATACCCGCCACGGCCAACGCGGTCACCGTCTCGATCAGGACAGCCCTTGTCGCTGCAGCCATTGGCGGTACTGCTCGGCGCTCATCAACGCTGCTGGGATCTCGGTCTGCGGGTCCGTCGAGCTCTTGGTGATCCCCTCCAAGAGCTCGAATGCTTTTCCCAGCACCTCCTGGGCAGCTTCGGCCTGAGCGACCTTGGTCTTCAATCGCTCGTTCTCGGTCCGCAGCCGCGCCAACTCGGCACGATCTCGGCTATCCACCCGCTTCGCCTTCCCTTTCTTCGTTGCCTCGGCCACCATCGCCGCCTCGAAATTGCCGCGTGCCCGCGCGCCCAACCAGTCGCGTACCGTGCGGTCGGACACCCCACGCTCACGCAACATCCGTGCCTTCGACCCGTACTCGACACAGCGGTCCCAGTCCTGCAAAAACTGCACCTTGAACGCCAGGGTGTAACAGTTCCGCCCGCCCGGCGTCGTCCATGACTGCGGTTCACTCATCACTACTCCATCCCCCGCACTCACCACCAGCACCTGTCTCACAACCATGCTGACAGCGGGCGATTTTCTGGGGGAGGACACCAAGGGTCGGGGACGAAGTTTCTTCCCCGACTTTTTGTGGGTGCATGTTCCTGGCGTCGCCGTCGGCGGAACGCGACGGCCGACAATCGGTGACTGAGATCGGGCCCGTCAGCGTCCGCTTCCGGGACATACCCGGAGGACCACCGTCAGGGGCCCGATCCTGGCCACCGGCCCAACCTCCAACCCTTCCCGCCTCCATGATCGTCGCCGTCGGCGGGTGGGTCCGTGACCCGAGGAGTTCGACGGCGGGCCCCTGACCAGCACCAACGTGTTCGCTCCCGCCTGCTCGTTGATTAGGCCGAGGCACTAACGGCCAACGCCGTATGTACGAGTCACCACGCAGCACTGATCTACGGCACTGATGCATGCTCGCGATGGTCGCCGCCCGCCGCCGCATCTCCCGAGAGTGTGTGACGCCTCACACCGCCGATCTTCTCCCAACGATTCGCTGGACTCACTTGTCGCGAACAACCTACGATTGCGTAAGTTACGGAAACGTAGGCGCAAGTGAACTCGGCGAAGGGACATTCGATGGCGATCACCGACATCCCCGAATACGCACACCTGTCCGACTCGGACATCGAAGCGCTCGGCGCGGAACTCGATGCCATTCGGGCCGACATCGAAGCGGATCGGGGTGAGCGCGACGCTCGCTACATTCGCAACACCATCCGCTTCCAGCGCGGCCTCGAGCTCGTTGGCCGTGGGCTGATCTTCGGTTCCACCAAGCGGTCGGCGTGGTGGGCCGGTGCGGCCACGCTCGGCGTCGCGAAGATCGTCGAGAACATGGAACTCGGCCACAACGTGATGCACGGCCAGTGGGATTGGATGAACGATCCCGAGGTGCATTCGACGACGTGGGAGTGGGACAACACCGACCCGTCGGCGCACTGGAAGCACACCCACAACTACATCCATCACAAGTACACCAACGTGCTCGGTATGGACGACGACGTGGGTTACGGCCTGCTGCGCGTCACCCGCGACCAGCGGTGGCGACCGTTCTACCTGGGCAATCTCGCCTACAACACGCTGCTCGCACTGGCCTTCGAGTACGGTGTCGCGGCCCAGCATCTCGAGCTCGGCAAGAAGCGCAAGACCCCCGAGGCCAAGGCGGAGTTCCAGCGTGACCTGCGCGACGTGGGCACCAAGGTCGGCAAGCAGATGGCCAAGGACTACGTGGTCTACCCGGCGCTCGCGGGACTCGTCGCAGGACGTGGCGACCTACGACGCGGACGCCATGCGTTCCGCAAGGCGGCCACCGCCAACATCATGGGCAACGTCATCCGCAACGTCTGGACCAACGCCGTGATCTTCTGCGGCCACTTCCCCGACGGCGCGGAGAAGTTCACCAAGCGCGACATGGACAACGAGACCCGGCCCGAGTGGTACCTGCGGCAGATGCTGGGCAGTGCCAACTTCCACTCCGGGCCCGTGCTGGCCTTCATGTCCGGCAACCTCTCGTACCAGATCGAGCACCACATCTACCCGGATCTGCCGAGCAACCGGCTGGCCGAGATTTCGGTGCGGGTGCGCGCGCTCTGCGAGAAGTACGACCTGCCTTACACCACCGGGTCGTTCCCGCTGCAGTACGCGAAGTCGTGGCGCACCATCGCCAAGCTGTCGCTGCCGGACAAGTACCTGACGGCGACCGCCGACAACGCACCCGAGACCGCGTCGGAGCGCCGCTTCAAGGAGGGTCTGCCCGAGGGCGTCCGCCTGGCCTCGACCGTCGACCCGTCCACCGGCCGACGCAGCGGTCTGCGGTCGGCGATCGCCGCGCTGGCCCAGGGCCGTCGTGGGCGTCGCACTCGCCGGATCGCCGACGCGGCCGCCGCCGTCGAGCGCCGCGAAGCAGCCTGAGTGTCGCCGGACAGATCCCGCAGATTGGGATCGGGTGTGTGACGCGCGCATAATGGGTGCCAATGGCGATCACTGACATCAACGAGTACGCGCACCTCACCGACGCCGACGTGGAGGCGTTGGGTGCCGAACTCGACGCACTCCGCCGCGAGGTCGAAGCGGATCGGGGTGAGCGCGATGTCCGCTACCTACACCGGACGATCCTGGCCCACCGTGCGCTCGAAGTGGTCGGACGCCTGGCCCTGCTGGGCAGTCACAAGCGGTCGCTGTGGCTGCTCGGCACCACGGCGCTGTCGCTCTCGAAGATCATCGAGAACATGGAGCTCGGCCACAACGTGATGCACGGCCAGTGGGATTGGATGAACGATCCCGAGGTCCACTCCACCACCTACGAGTGGGACATGGTGTGTGCGGCTCCGCACTGGAAGCACTCGCACAACTTCATCCATCACAAGTACACCAACGTCGTCGGCATGGATCACGACGTCGGCTACAAGATCCTGCGCGTCACGCGCGACGAGGAATGGGAACCGCGGCGGCTCTTCCAGCCGCTGTTCAACATGATGTTGGCCGCGAGCTTCGAGTGGGGGATCGCGCTGCACGACCTCGAGCTCAAGGAGGTCATCAAGGGCGACAAGCCCAAAGAGGTGGCGATCCCGCAGATCAAGGTCTTCCTGCAGAAGGCCGCCAAGCAGGTCGGCAAGGACTACGTGCTGTTCCCGTTGCTGTCCGGACCCAACTTTCGACGCACGCTGTCGGCCAATCTGACCGCCAACCTCGTCCGCAACCTGTGGGCGTATGTGGTGATCTTCTGCGGCCATTTCCCCGACGGCGCAGAGAAGTTCACCGTCGAATCGCTGGAGAACGAGACCCCGGGTCAGTGGTACCTCCGACAGATGCTGGGCACCGCGAATTTCAAGGCCGGCCCCGCGATGGCGTTCTTCAGCGGCAACCTCTGTTACCAGATCGAGCACCACCTCTACCCCGACCTGCCGAGCAACCGGTACGCCGAGATCGCCGAGCGCATCAAGGATCTGTGCGACAAGTACGACCTGCCCTACACCACCGGATCACTGATGGTGCAGTACCTGCAGACACTGCGCACCATCAACAAACTCGCCCTGCCCGACCGCTTCCTCATCGCCACCTCCGACGACGCCCCCGAGACCGCCTCGGAACGACGCTTCGCCGGCATGCCCAACGCCGGCGGACTCAAGACCGCGATCGTCGAGCTGCGCGCCCGACGCCGAAATCGCAAGCGCCGCTAGGGCGAACCGCCACTCCCTGCTGGTTGAGTAGCGTCGCGCCAGCTTGCGCCCTTCGATACGCTCGCAAGCTCGCTACTCAGGAACCGCCCGACGCGTATCGAAATCCGGCGAGATCACCATGTCCGAAACAACATTCACGCGCTGAACCGCGACCCCCGCACCGCGACGCTCGCCGCATGACGGATACAGCCCGCCGCCACCACGATCGATGCCAGCGCCACCAGCGCGAGTTCCGCTGTGATCCAACGTAGTTCGGGGATCTCCGTCGGCTGCAGACTGCCGAGCACGATGTAGAGGGCACCCGCCGTCGCGGTGGCTCCGACAACCAACGCGGGCAGAGCTGCCCGCCATTCCAGCCGATGCTTCTCCTCGATCAGTTCGGCGCGCCAATCGGTCCCGGACGACGCACCGTCGTTGACGAGCGCACTGAGCAGGAAGTATTGCGGATCCCGACGGGGCGCGCCTGCTCGTCGCACAGACATCGACCACCCGGCGAGCGCCAGGAGCGCGATGGTGACGATGACGAGCAGGGCCATACCCACCACTCAACTCGTGTCTGAGCTGCTGTTCAACCCCCGCAGCGCCGCCAACTCGGACGCATGTTCGGCGTGATCATTCGCGACGTTGCGTCGCTGCTGGTCCGGCGGGTCCGCGGTGAGTATCGAGCCCGTACCGGGTGCACCGGCGGAGCCGAGTTTGTTCATGCGCTTGGGCAGGGCCACGCCCTGGTAGGGGAGTGGGATCGGGTGACCATGATCCCCAGAAGGATCGTGACGGACCGGGCCGAGGGGCTGGTGCACCTCGATGTACTCACCCTGCGGCAGGCGTCTGATGAGGCCGGTCTCGATGCCGTGCGCGAGAACCGCGCGGTCGCTGCGCTGCAGCGCCAACGCCCAGCGGTAGGCGATGAAGTGCGCCAGCGGCGGCACCACGATCAGGCCGATACGACCCATCCACGTCGTCGCGTTCAGCGAGATGTGGAACTTCAGCGCGATGATGTCGTTCATGCACGACAGCGTCAGGATGATGTAGAACGACACCGCCATCGCACCGATGCCGGTACGCACCGGAACGTCACGCGGGCGCTGCAGCAGGTTGTGATGTGCGCGGTCACCGGAGAGCCGCTTCTCGATCCACGGGTAGATCATCATCGAGATGAACACCGCGCCGATCACCAGCACGCCCCAATTCGACGCGGGCACAGTGTATTTGCCGAGATACAACTCCCACGCAGGCATCAGTCGGAGTAGTCCGTCGGTCCACATCATGTAGATGTCGGGCTGCGATCCGGCCGACACGTGCGCCGGGTTGTACGGTCCGAGCACCCACACCGGGTTGATCTGGAAGATGCCCGCGATCATGGCGAGGACACCCACGACGACGGCGAACATCGCGCCACCCTTGGCCGCGAAGACCGGCATGATGCGCACGCCGACCACGTTCTTCTCGGTGCGGCCGGGGCCGGGGAACTGGGTGTGCTTCTGGTACCAGACCAGCGCGAGGTGCGCGCCGATCAGCGCCAGGATGATGCCCGGAAGCAGCAGCACGTGGAGGACGTAGATGCGCGGGATGATGATCTCGCCAGGGAAGTTACCACCGAACAGCGCCCAGTGAATCCAGGTGCCGACGACCGGCAACCCGAGAGCACCTGCGGTGAGCGCGCGGAGGCCGGTGCCCGAGAGCAGGTCGTCGGGGAGCGAGTAGCCGAAGAAGCCCTCGAAGAGTGCGAGGATCAGCAGGAAGCAGCCGATGATCCAGTTGGCCTCACGCGGACGCCGGAAGGCGCCGGTGAAGAAGATGCGCAGCATGTGGATGATGATCGACGCGGCGAACAGCAGCGCGGCCCAGTGGTGGATCTGCCGGACGAACAGGCCGCCGCGCACCTCGAAGGAGATGTTCAGGGTGGTCTCGTAGGCCTTGGTCATCATCACGCCGTTGAGCGGCTGATAGGCGCCGTCGTAGATGACCTCGCTCATCGACGGGTCGAAGAACAGGGTCAGGTAGACGCCGGAGATCAGCAGGATGATGAAGCTGTAGAGCGCGACCTCACCCAGCAGGAAGGACCAGTGCGTCGGGAAGACCTTGTTGACCTGCCGACGCATGCCGGCGGCGAGGTGATACCGCGAATCCGCCTCGTCCAGTTAACTTTTCGCACGATCAGATATCGCCATGTGGCCTCATCTCCGAGGTTGCCCGGCGTCTATTACTACAACCGATAGTAGGCCCTTTGGCCCTGGATGGGAACCCCCCGATGGTGTAGCGCCCGCGGAGGGCGCACACAGATCTCCCATTTACACAGGAGATCTTCGGTGTAGATGGGAGTTTCGTGTGTGCCCAAATTTTGGACCGATAAACCTCTTGCCCTGTGCATGAATGCCGCCTACTCTGTCATCTCGTGCCTTTCGCCGACCACTCGTCGAGCTCGAGGCGAAAGTTGTTTGACAAGTGGATCTTTGAGCGGCATGGCGCATAATCCGGGGTGACCCGGTGAAAGGCGGGTGACATCCGTCGCCGGGGAGGCCCGGTACCCCATGCACTCCGAGCCGGAACCTTCACCCCAGGGTGGAGGCAACGTCGAAGCGATCTGATGGCGCAAGCCGGGAGAGCCAATCGGTGACCCAACACCTGCCGGGTGTTGTTCAGTAGCGACGAATGTTGCGGCGAGGGAAGGAATATCAGTCCGAGATGGTCAGTCGAGGGCGTATTCCATGATCGCGGACACGGGGCGTGGCGGCCTCGAAGAGGCAGGAGAGATCGAGTAGGACCGACATCCGAAAGGTCGAGGGTGTGCGGCATTCTGATCCCAAAAGGATTGGAACCGCGCGGAAGAGCACATCCTCAGTTGTTCGACAACTAGCTCAAATGGCAGAGCAGTCGATTTCAGATCGGCAGGTTGCTGGTTCGAGTCCAGCGTGGTCTCATCCCACAAAGCGAAAGCCTCTTCCCGACGACAACGCGACAGTGTCCTAATCCCCGACCTCCCAGGAGGAATCGGGGCGCACGCCGAACCCGCAAGGTTCGACGCGCGTTCACGCGCCGGTAGCGGTAGCGGAGAGACCGGCCAGTCTCTCTTCGACGCGAAAGCGGTGGAGAAGCGGTCGTCGTAACGCGTGGTGCCACGTCACGGCACTGGACATGGTGGATACCGTCGAGAGGCGGTGGACACGCCGCAAACCCTGGCAGGGAATACGGCGCGCAAAAGGCCACCGGCAGTGGGGAAGTAGTCTCATTCCCCGCACCACAAACGTTGATCCACCACTGCCCGATTCGAGCCGCTTCCGCTCCCTGAGGTGCGAGGAGCGCAAGCGACGAGCCTCGAAGGGCTGGTGACACGACGATTTTCACTCGCCATGGGCTTCGAGGCTCGCGTCTCAGCCGGCGAAGGCCGACCTACAACGCCGGCCACACGATGTCGACGCGCGAGAGCGGGTCGACCCGTTTCGTCGCTCGCCAGATCGGCGTCGTATCCGGTTGTGTGGCATAGAGTCCGTGGGCCGCGGCCACGACGCGGTCGAACTGCGACGGCCAGTTGATCGATTCTGCCAACGCGTCGAGCCGGTCCCGGCCCCGTCCCAGCGCACGTCTGATGTGGGCAGGGTCGGGCAGCAGGTCGGATTTGTTGGTGTTGCACAACGAGCACGCCAGCACGAGGTTGCTCAATCCGTCGAGCCCGACGCGCGACCACGGCAGTACATGATCGACGTGCTGCCCGCTCGTCAAATGTGATGCGCAGTAGAAACATTCGCGTCCGAATGCGTCGCCCAGCACGAACCCGGGTTTCTGCAGGGCGACGCGGTCGGCGCCGAACAGGTGGTGGGCGAGGTCGGGTTCGTCGTCGAACAATGCGCGATTCATCCGCCGCACATCGTCGACCCAAGCCAACTGGAACGCCGGCTTCACCAGCGGAGCCAGTCGCGCCAGTGTGAAACATACGCCCGGAAGGAGCTCGATTGCGTTGTCGTGCTGGTCAATCAGACGCAGCGAATCGGTTCCCAACCACGCGTCGTCGTAGAGGAAGCACTCATGCGTCGACCCCACTCGCTGCAGCAGATGAAGCGGATAGCGCACCAGATTGCGCTTGACGACCAGCTTCTCGGTCTCGTAAACCCTGGGTGCGCGGATGGCCGCGGTCTCGATTGGCGTCTCACGAAGATTCGACGACGCGACCGCCGCGCGCAAGCGTGAAACCGCCGCGAAAACCACACCCCGACCGTCATTGGACTGGCGCAGGACCTCGCCGTCGAGCGGTCGGAGTTGCCGCCAGTACAGGTCCATCACGCGATGGGCGAGGTCGTCGAGGTCGATCGACACGGCGGCCTCAGGATCGTCGGGCACCGATTCGACGGCGAGATCGAGCAGCGCGACCATGACGGCCAGCTTGTACGTCGCCGTGCGCTGCCCACCTTCGAGGACAGCGACCAGTCGTTGCCCCAGGGTCAGCGGATCGGTCGTCGCCACCAGCCGAGTCTAACGACGACGGACCGAGCATGTTCGACCTCGACCTCAGCTTGATGCGCGGCTTCGACGACTGGCCCACGACGGCACCGTGCCGAGCAGCGGGATCGTGCCGGCGTTCAGCGACGTCGTCGACACCTTCCTGGGGACTGACGACATCTAGCGAGCCCGCATGCACCTACCCTCTACGCATGCCCCCGCACCTTCCCCTCCGCTTCGACACCGAGGAGCTATACGACCTCTACGATCCGGGAGCGGTCTCGCGGGGCACCAAGTACGCGACGGAAGGCCGGGTCAGCGACCTGCGGTGGTCCGCGGACGGCCTGCAGGTCATGGCACGATGTGCCGGCTCGGGCGGGCGGTACTACCAAGTGGTCGCCGACTTCGAGGATTTCGAGGACTACATCTCGTTCATGGGCACGGCCTGCACTTGCCCCGTCGGGTACGAGTGCAAACACGGGGTGGCGGTACTGCTCACGGCACGGTCGCAGTCGTCAGGAACCGGCGAACTCGCGCTGCCCTTCGGCGAACTCCCGTCGCTGTGGCGGTCGATGCTCACCGAACTGGCGGCAACTACTACACCGGAGGCCGACGAGCTCGCGCCCCTGGGCATCCAGTTCGAACTCCCCAAACCTGAACCCTGGCAACCCACGCCATCACCGATCATGCGGCTCGTCACGATCGGCAAACGCGGCACGTGGGTGCGGACCGGCGTCGGCTGGCGAGAGGTCGGCGATTCGCACGACACCACCCGGTTCGGCAAGGCTCAGGTCGCGGCGATCCGGGCGATCCGGCGCGCCGTCTTCTACACGTACAGCGACAGCACGATCGTCCTTGCCTCCACTCCTGCCGACATCTGGGATCTGCTGGCCGACGCACGGGACGCCGGCGTGGCGTTCGTCGCGCACAAATCGCTCGACGCCGACGCCGTCGAACTGATCGACACGTCTCGAGTCGGCCTCCAGGTGCTCCGTGACGAGAGCGGTGTCTGGGTGCAGCCGCGCGTCCAGGTCGGCGGCGAGGCATGGCTCGACGGCACGCGGGCCGCACTGTTCGGCGATCCGGCACACGGCTTGTATGCGTTCCGCGGAACGACGATGGTCGTCGGCCGACTCGATCCCTCGCCGGCCTGGCGGACTTTCGAAACCCTGTTCAGGACCGGCGGAGTGCAGATCCCCGACAGTGACCTCGAGGAGTTCGCGTCGGACCTACTGCCGACGCTCGCCGGCCAGTTCCCCATGATCGTCGACGACGGCGCTGTAGCTCCACCCGAGGTCGACGGCCCACGCGCGCTGCTGCACATCAACTGGAACGACTTGGGTTCGCGGGTCAACTGGCGAATCGCCTACGACGTCAACGGTCGACGACGCGAGTTCGAGATCGGTGTACCCGCCCCCGCCGCCTTCCGCGACTCCGACGCCGAAGACCGGCTCCTCGACGAGGTCCGACCGTGGATGGAGCGCGTCGCCGAGTACTGCGGCGCGTGGTACGAGCAGGCGCACGCATACGCGCAACTCAACGCCGCTGATTGGCGCACATTGGTGTCGGCTGAGGCGGACGAGGCGATCGGAGTGCTCAGTCATCGCGTCCTCGCGCGCGGATTCCTGTACACGCGTGTGGAAGCCGCCGTCTTGACGGCGGAACTGCTCGACGCGCTGCGCGAAGCCGGCATCGAGGTGGAGGTGACCGGCAGCGACTCCGACGAGTTCCGCGCCGCCGACAGCACCAGCATCGCCATCACGAATGACACCGCAGCCGAGAATGATTGGCTCGACCTGTCGATCACCGTCGATGTCGATGGACGGCAGGTGCCGCTCGTGGACGTGCTGCGGGAGGTGGCGTCCGGGGCCTCGCACATGCTTCTGCCCGATGGCACCTACTTCCGCCTCGACACCCCCGAACTGCGCAAGCTTGCCGACCTCATCGAAGAGGCGCGTGCGCTCGGCGAACTCGACGGCACCCGCGTCAGCAAGGCGTCGTACAACGTCACACTGTGGGAAGAGTTGCTCGAACTCGGTGTCGTCGACGAGCAACTCGCCACCTGGCAGGAACGGTTGCAGCGCATCGCATCTGCGCGACTTCCCGAACCCGCAGACCCACCGGCGACGCTGCACGCCGAATTGCGTGACTATCAGGCGGCCGGCCTGGACTGGCTGCGCTTCCTGAGGGAGACCGGACTCGGCGGCATCCTCGCCGATGACATGGGCCTCGGCAAGACGGTCCAAACGCTGGCGCTCATCGCATCCGCCGTCGAAGAGCGGCCCGACGCGACGTTCTTGGTAATCGCGCCGACCAGTGTGATCAGCAACTGGGTGGCCGAGGCGCAGCGCTTTGTGCCCGACATCGGTGCGGTGGCGATGACGGCCACCGGTGCGCGCTCGGGTGTCGACGTCGCAGAGTATCTCGCCAGAGGCCGGATCGTGGTCACCTCGTATGCCTTGCTGCGGCTTGACTTCGACGCGCTCGACAAGATCGACTGGACCGCAGTAATTTTCGACGAGGCGCAGTTCGTCAAGAACCACAACAGCAAGGGTCATCAATGTGCCCGACGCCTGGGTGCGCAGATGAAACTCGCCATCACCGGCACGCCCATGGAGAACAACCTGATGGAGTTGTGGTCCCTGTTGTCGCTGACCGCACCCGGACTGTTCCCGTCGCCCAAGGCATTCACCGAGCACTTCGCCAAGCCGATCGAGAATGGCTCCGAACCGGACCGACTTGCCGTGCTGCGCCGACGAATTCGTCCGGTCATGTTGCGGCGCACCAAGACCCAGGTGGTCGCCGACCTGCCGCCCAAGCAGGAACAGGTGCTCTCGATCGATCTTGTTCCCAAGCACGACAAGCTGTATCAGACGCGCCTGAATCGCGAACGCCAGAAGGTGCTGAAGCTGATCGACGACTACGACGAGAATCGATTCGCCATCTTCCGCTCGTTGACGATGCTCCGACAGCTGAGTCTGCACGCCGGGCTGGTGGACGAGAAGCACGTAGACGTGGCGTCGGCCAAGATCGAGTACCTGGCCGAACAACTGCCGGAGCTTGTCGCCGAAGGGCATTCGGCCCTGGTGTTCAGCTCCTTCACCGGGTTCCTCGGCCTGATCGAGCAGAAGCTGACCGAACTCGGCATCGAGCACAGCTATCTTGATGGCAGCATGAGCGCCCGCCAACGCGCCGCGGCGATCAAACGATTCACCGGCGGAGAAACCAAGGTATTCCTGATCTCATTGAAGGCGGGCGGCTTTGGCCTCAACCTGACCGAGGCCGACTACTGCTTCGTGTGCGACCCCTGGTGGAATCCCGCCGCCGAGGCCCAGGCCGTCGACCGCGCCCACCGCATCGGTCAGACGCGCGCCGTCACCGTGTACCGGCTCGTGTCGGCCGGGACGATCGAGGAGAAGGTGGTCGAACTCCAGGACCGCAAGCGCGACCTGTTCC
The DNA here is from genome assembly GCF_040610755.1 of Gordonia sp. NPDC003585. NCBI lineage: Bacteria > Bacillati > Actinomycetota > Actinomycetes > Mycobacteriales > Gordoniaceae > Gordonia > Gordonia sp. NPDC003585. Next base: position 19,420 of record NZ_JBEXMX010000053.1, read on the forward strand.
GCGCCGTCGTCGACGACGGTGACCTCTTCGGCTCCGCCATCACCGCCGACGACGTGCGCGCCCTCCTCGACCCACCCCGCTGATCGAGCCACCCCCCGCTGATCGAGCCACCCCCGCTGATCGAGCCGACTCCGAGCCGCTAGGCGAGGCGTCGTGTCGAGATCACTCGCCACCAACCACAAACCACAAACCCCGACAAACCCGACACATCCCTCCGCCGATTGAGCACACTGGACCTATGAGCAGATCCGATGTGGTGGCGATCGTGCAGGCCGGCGGTAAGGGTTCGCGAATGGAGGTGCTGACCGACTCGCGTGCCAAGCCGGCGCTGCCGTTCGGCGGGAATTATCAACTCATCGACTTTCCGCTGTCCAACCTGCACAACAGCGGGATCGACGAGGTGTGGTTGTGCCTGCAGTACGAGGCGCACTCCCTGCTCGAGCAGGTGGCCGGCGGTAGGCCGTGGGACCTGGATCGGACCCGTGGCGGTCTGCGGTTCGTGCTGCCCGAGCAGACGAGCGAACCGCAGACCGAAGACGGATTCGCCACGGGCAACGCCGATCTGCTCTACCGGATCCGTGACCACATCAGCAGGCGATCACCGGAAGCGGTCATCGTGATGAGCGCCGACCACGTCTACTCGCTCGACTACGACGACGTCCTGGCGACCCACCGCTCTTCCGAGGCGGAATGCACAGTGGTGACCACCCGTTGCCCCCTGGACGAGGCCGCCGCGCACGCCACCGTCCGCTCCCGCAGGGACGGCACCGTCATCGGATTCGATTACAAGCCAGACAAACCCACGACGGGGGTCATCGCGGCAGAGATCTTCGTGTACCGCCCCGACCTCCTCGTTGATGCGCTCGAAGAACTGGTGTCGCGTACGCACGTGCAGGCCGACGACGACTCCGACACCGGACTCGGTGACTTCGGTGAGCACCTGCTTCCGTGGTTCGTCCGCCGCGGAAAGACGGTGGCACACAAGATGTCGGGCTATTGGATCGACGCGGGCCGGCCGGAGACGTACATGCAGGCCCATCGCGATCTGCTCGACGGCACCATCGACCTGGACGATCCCGAGTGGCCGATCCTCACCCATCAACCCCAACGCGCTGCTGCCCGCATCGCCGATGGTTCGGAGGTCGTCGACAGCATGATCAGCAACGGGGCGCATATCCTCGGCGCCGTTCGACGCAGCGTCATCGGACCTGGAGTGATCGTCGAGAAGGGTGCGACGGTCAGCGATTCGATTGTCTTCGGCGACACAAAGATCTCGGCCGGTGCCACCGTGTCCTGGTCGATCCTTGATCAGAACGTCGTCATCGGTAGCGGTGCGACCGTAGGTGGTCACCCCCGCACCCGACCGGTACCCACGAAGAAGATCACCATCGTCGGCAAGGGTGCACGTGTCACCAAAGGAGCCAAGGTTGCTCTCGGCGAACGACTCTCGGTGTCGTCGAGGCGCAGATGACACCCTGTTTCGTATCAGCTAACCCGGGTGCTACAGCACACAGATTCTCCAACACGACACAGGGTGTCGGCACTCAGATCCAGCAGCGCGTCAGAGCCGCGTCACCGATAGATCGCCGTCCTTGTACTGAGACCGCAGGCGCTTCTTGTCGAACTTGCCGACGCTCGTCTTGGGCACCGCGTTGATGACCGTCCAGTTCTCCGGGACTTGCCATTTGGCGACCTTGTCGGACAAGAACGCCTGCAGGTCTTCGACTTTCGCATCCGACCCCTCACTGAGCACGACGGCGACCAGCGGCCGTTCGTCCCACTTGGCGTCGGGCACACCGATGACGGCGGCCTCGATGACGTCGGGGTGACCCATCACCGCGTTCTCCAGGTCGACAGACGAGATCCATTCGCCACCGGACTTGATGATGTCCTTGGTGCGGTCGGTGAGCGTGAGATAGCCGTCGGGAGTGATGGTTCCGACGTCGCCGGTGCGCAGCCAGCCGTCGTGGAACTTCTCCGGCGCGTCGACACCGTAGTACGAGCCGGTGATCCACGGTCCGCGAACTTCGAGCTCGCCGATGCTCTTGCCGTCGCTGGGCACCACGTCGCCGAGGTCGTCGACCAGGCGTGCCTGCACCGACGCGGGGAACCGGCCCTGGGTGTAGCGGTAGCGCCACCGCTCCTCGCCCTCGGTGCCGGCCGGGGGTCGAGCGACTGAACCGAGCGGTGAGGTTTCCGTCATGCCCCACGCGTGCAGCACCTGAACCTCGTGGTCCTCCTCGAAGGTGTGCATGAGCGACGGCGGGACCGCGGAACCGCCGATCAGCACGTCGTGCATGCACGAGATGTCCTGCGGGTTGGCCTCCAGATATTGGTGCAGGCCTTGCCAAATCGTCGGCACCGCCGCGGCGAACGTCGGCTTCTCGGCGGCGATCAGCGCGGCGAGGGGTTCGGGCTGCAGGAAGCGGTCGGGCATGATGAGCGACGCCCCGATCATGAACGCCGCGTAGGGAAGACCCCACGACATGGCGTGAAACTGCGGCACCACCGCCAGCGCACGATCACCCTGCTTCAGGGCAGGTCCCTCGGTGGTGCACACCTGCATCGAGTGCAGGTAGATCGAACGATGGGAATAGGCAACACCTTTCGGGTCGCCGGTGGTGCCCGAGGTGTAACACATCGCCGCCGCCGACCGTTCGTCGACCTCGGGCCAGTCGAACTCGGTGGGCTGGTCGGCGATCAGCGTCTCGTAGGCGTGCACCTGCACGCCGTCGGGCGCCTCGACGCCCTCGGTGGACTCACCGGTGACGATGATGTGTTTGACGGTGCCCAGCTCCGGCAACAGCGGGTTGAGCAGTGGCAGCAGCGAGGGGTCGACGATGATGACGTGGTCCTCGGCGTGGTTGGCCACAAAGACCACCTGTTCGGGGAACAGTCGGATGTTCAGGGTGTGCAGCACCGCACCCATCGACGGCACCGCGAGGTAGGCCTCCATGTGTTCGGCGTTGTTCCACATGAAGGTCGCGACGCGTTCGTCGCCGGTCACGCCGAGTCCGCGCAGCGCGTGCGCGAGCTGGGCACAGCGTCGTCCGACGTCGGCGTAACTGCGACGACGCGACCCGTCGCCGGTCCACGTCACCACCTCGGCCTGGCCGTGGACGGTACTGCCATGCCGGAGCAACTGGGCGATCGAAAGGGGGGTGTCTTGCATGGTGCTCAGCATTGAGTGCTCCTGGTTCGTGACGTGCGCGCCGGTCGGGGCGCCGCATCCATCCTGGCACCGTGGGACAACTTGCGGGAAGTGGTTTGGAAATCGGACACGCTCGTAGTTGCGATGCCCGATGAGCGACGACGTCTGGCGGCCGCAAAACGCCTCGTCGTCGCCGGTCAACCCGATAAGCTCGAAGTATCTGGCGACCGTCGATCAGCGGAGAGCGACGACATGGATACACAGACCGAGTGGTTTCGATGAGCGCGCCCGGGACAGGCCGCCCGATGTCGCAGGTGCCCGAGGCGCTGACCTCCCGCCACCAATTGACCGCGAGAATTCACGCCGGGCCACCCGTGCTGATCCTGGATCTCGACGGCGTCATCGAACGATCCGAACTCGAGTTGGTCGACGGTGTGCGTGAGCAGATCGTCAGGGTGGTGCAGTTTTGTCCGGTGGCGGTGATCAGCGCACACGACGCGGAGGATCTGCGGAATCGAGTCGGCGTCGGCGGTGTCTGGTACGCCGGTGGCGACGGAGCGCAGATCGTCGGACCCGACGGTGACGCTGCGGCCGGAGACGCCGCTGATAGGGGCGCTGGCGTCCGACGCCTACTCGAGGTCGTCGGAGGCCGGGGCACGCTGCCGATCTACCTCGGCGACGGGCCGGCCGCGGAGTCGGCCTTCGAAGCGTTGCCGTCGGAGGCGATCAGCGTGGTGGTGCGCTGGGCCGAAGACGATGACCGTCCCACCGCTGCTCAGTTCGTTGTGGCGGGTGCAGACGATGCGCGCGAATTGCTGGAGCGGCTCGCCGACCTGCTCGGCGCCGCGCGCGACATCGACGCTCCGCCCGACAGTCCGTGGACGGTGACCTACGACGGTTACGACCCGGCCGCCGAACAGTTGCGGGAGTCGTTGTGCACCATCGGTAACGGTGTGTTCGCGACTCGCGCAGCTTCGCCCGACTCACGCGCAGGAGACACGCACTACCCGGGCACCTATGCGGCCGGTGTCTTCAACCGCTTGGAAGATCAGGTCGCCGGCCACACCATCGACAACGAGAGCATGGTGAACCTGCCGAACTGGCTGTCGCTCACCTTCCGGATCGACGACGGAGCGTGGTTCGACATCGATTCCGCAGACCTGCTCGACTACCGGCAGACGCTCGATGTTCGACGCGCAATCCTGCACCGCAACTTCCGGTTCCGTGATGACGAAGGTCGGGTCACGGAGGTCAGCGAACGCCGCTTCGTCGCCATGCACCTGCCGCACGCATGTGCACTCGAGACGACGATCACGCCGCACGGATGGTCGGGCCGCGTCGAGTTCCGGTCGCTGCTCGACGGAGCGGTCACCAACTCGCTGGTGCCGCGGTATCGAGCGCTGGCGAGTACGCACCTGGAATCGGTCGCCGCCAGAGAAGTGGCCGACGATTCGGCGGTGCTGTCGGTGCAGACCAACCAATCACGTGTCGGGGTCGCAATGGCCGCCCGAAACACGCTGTGGCGCAGCGAAGAATCCGTGGAAGGCGAGTATCGACTGGTCCACGAGAACGACGGTGGCGACCGCATCGGGCACGATATCTCCGTCGATGTCGTTGACGGACAACCGGTTACGCTGGAGAAGATGGTCACGGTATTCACCAGCCGCGACCCGGCGATCTCCGAGCCGGCCGACGAGGCCACCCGATGGCTGGGCCGGCTGGGGCGATTCGACGAGCTACTCGACGGGCACGTCCTGCGGTGGGGCACCTTGTGGGATTGGTTCGACATCGAATTCGAGGGTCGCGGGGACGCGTTGCGCATCGCCCGATTCCATTTGCTGCATGTGCTGCAGACGTTGTCGCCCAACACCACCGATCTCGACGTCGGCGTCCCCGCGCGCGGCTTGAACGGCGAGGCCTACCGCGGCCACATCTTCTGGGACGAGTTGCTCGTGTTCCCGGTGCTGAATCTGCGGCTACCGGCGCTGACCCGGTCGTTGTTGCGCTACCGATACCTCCGCATGCGAGAGGCGAAAGCCGCCGCGGCCGAGGCCGGACACCAGGGCGCGATGTTCCCGTGGCAGTCGGGGAGCGACGGACGCGAGGAAAGCCAACAGCTGCACCTGAATCCGGATTCCGGGCGCTGGAATCCCGACCCCAGTCGCCGCCAGATCCACATCGGCATCGCGGTCGCCTACAACGTCTGGCAGTACTATCAGGTGACCGGCGATCTCGAATTCCTCGTCGATTCCGGCGCCGAGATGCTCGTCGAGATCGCCCGCTACTACGCCAGTCTCGCCACCCTCGACGAGGCGAGCGGCCGGTACGCGATCCGCGGCGTGATCGGGCCCGACGAGTTCCACGGCGGTTATCCGGACAAGCCCTACGACGGCGTCGACAACAACGCCTACACCAACGTGATGGCGGTATGGGTGATGCGACGCGCGTTGGAGGCGCTCACTCTGCTTCCGCTGCAAGTGCATTCCGACCTCACGCAGCAGCTGGGTCTGCACGTGCAGGAGACGTCGCGCTGGGAAGACATCACCACGCGGATGACGGTGTGCTTCCACGACGGCGTCATCAGCCAGTTCGAGGGCTACGAGAAGCTGGCGGAACTGGATTGGGACGGCTACCGCGCCAAGTACGGCAACATCTCTCGGCTCGATCGAGTGTTGGAGGCCGAAGACGACGACGTCAACGCCTATCGCGTCTCCAAGCAGGCCGACGCGCTGATGCTGTTCTACGTCCTGTCCAACGACGAGGTCCGAGATCTGTTCGAACGCTTGGGTTATCAGCTCTCCGACGACGACATCCGGCGAACCGTCAACTACTACATGGCCCGCACCTCACACGGCTCGACGCTGAGTAGGCTCGTACACTCCTGGATTCTGGCCCGCAGCAACCGGGCCGAGGCGATGGAATTCTTCGACGACGTGCTGCGCTCGGACATCAACGACATCCAGGGCGGCACGACCCCCGAAGGCATCCACCTGGGCGCAATGGCCGGCAGCGTCGACCTTCTACAGCGCTGCTTCACCGGCCTCGAAACCCGCGGCAACCGCCTCATCCTGCGTCCACATTGGCCCGATTCCCTTGGTGCCCTGGACTTTGCCATGTTCTACCGCGGCCACCGCCTGCGCCTGCGCGTCAGCGGCAAAGAAGTCCAAGTCACCGCCGCCGCAGGTGCGCAGCCACCGATCGAGATCGAATGCCGCGGCCACGTCGAGCAACTCAGCCCGGGCGGCATCGTCCGCCTCGGCTGAGATTTGCCGCCCGCCCCACCACTGGTTGAGCCGCCCGCGCACCTACCGCCCCACCGCTGGTCGAGGCCCACCGCTGGTCGAGCCGACTCCGAGCCGCTAGGCCGCCGGGTTGAGGAGCGACGAGGGAGCGAAGCGAGTCCGACGCGTCTCGAAACCAGGCGTCGTGTCGAGACCACCTCCCGCACCCACCCCTGCCCCTTCCGCTCCCTGAGGTGCGACGAGCGCAAGCGAGGAGCCTCGAAGGGCCTGGTGAGACGACATCGCAAGCGCACGAAGGGCTTCGAGGCTCGCAGGCTCGCACCTCAGCCAGCGGTGGTGGCTCGCGCCTCAGCCGGCGGGTGTCCTCAAGGCAACCCCGCCTTGTCGAACTCCTGCTGTAACCGCGGTCGGCGTCGGTTGTCTTCCCGGAGATCGGCGATCAGTTCGTCGACGCTACTGGCGCGATCAGTCCCCTTCGCGATCGTCCGCATCCGCTTGAGGTGCCGCGCGGCCGCCTTGTAGTGCCCGACTCCCGTGTACTCCAACTCGGCGTCGACCAACCCGACCAGCGGGTCGAGAACAGCGAGCTTGTCGATCTTCTCGTACCGCTTGATGAGGTCGATCCAGAGTGGGTCATCGGGCGAAAGGCGCAGTGCGCGTGCCTGTTCCCACGCCAGACGCGGGTCGTCGAGTGTGAACAGACTGAAAGCCACTGCGTCCCGCGGCTGGTCCGACAATGTCTCGGTCACCTCGGCCGACAATGTCGACCACTCGTCACCGGCAGCGCCATACAGTCGGCTGGCGGTCGTCGACGACGGCCACCGTCGGAACACCTCGGTGCGTGCGGCGAGGACGTCGTCGGGCCGGTGGGCGGCGAGCAGGTTGCACCACGTTTCGGACGCGGTCAGCGCCTGATGCCATGGGTCATGCAGCGATGCGCGATGCGCCCAGTCGATGGCGAGGTCGTATTCACCGATCTCGGCCAGCGCCTCGGCGGTGTCTTCCAACCAGGCCGCTCGCTTCTGATCGCGCGCATGTGTCCGGATGACGGCGTCGACGTCACGATCGAACACGGCGAGCCGTTGGTCGTTGTACTCCAACCTGGATCGTTCGTGACGATCGGGGTCGCGCCAGTCGTCGGGAGGGGGCGGCGGGGAGATGCCGGCCCGGATCGCGTCGAGCCGTGTGCGGTAGCGCGCCATTCCGACGTCGCCGAGCGCCGGCGCGTAGGCCACGGGATCGATGGTGAAGAAGTCGCACCTGTTGTGAAACTGGAAGTCGATCATCCAGTCGACGAGCTTCGCCGGCGCGACACCCGCGCGTTCGGCGACGGTGGGGTGCAGGGCGAGGAGTCGGCGGATGGCGCCGCCGATGATGCCGCTGGAATCGTCGGCACGCATGATGAGCGTGAGCGACGAGGCGAGCGCTTTCTGGGTGACAGCGAAGACGTCGGCGGGATCGTCGCTGGTTCCGGCGCCTTCGAGGATGTCGACCGCCTCATGCATCTGACTGCCGTGCGCGTTGGCCGCACGCAACCGGTGCAGGTCGGATCGGGTGCGGATGAGTGGCAGAACGGTGTCGGCGAGTTCGGTCACCTCACCATTGTGGATGAAGCCGTTCACTTCGACGCAGACTGTCGGCGCCCCTTCGTAGCGTGAGCCTCACCAGGTCATCTCCGATGGCCAACAGCACGGGGAGGGTGCCATGACCGAAGCCAGACTGAACGCCACCATGTGGTCCTCATTTCGTGGCCGTCTCGCTCGACGGTTGGTGACGTTGAAACGCGACGAGTTCGTCGAGGTTCACGGCGCAAGTCAACGCAGTCATACCGCGCTGATCTTCACCTTGACCGGTTCGGGCCGCATTCGATGCGCAGTAGACGGAATGGCTCTCGGCCCCTTCTGGCCGCCAGAGGAGGCGTCGGTCGGGCTGGCGCAAGTCGCGACGCTTGATCGGCTCGGTTGGCGGCAGTTGCGGTCGGGCGAGTACATCCGCGAGTCGGGCAAACGCAGCCTGGGCGAGCTCGTGTCCGCGGTCGTTGACGTCCTCCGGCAGGTGTGGGGCGTCACCGACCCGTCGTCGTTGACGTTTCACGATCCGTTCGGACTGGAGGCAAAGAAGGCCCCGCCACAGCCGGACAGTCCACAGGAGGGCATCGCGCTGCCCGGCACGACCACCTCGGTCGGGATCGTCCCCGACGACGCGCAACACCTGCTGGAGTTGGTCCGTCAGGTGCTGTCCGCAATCGTGGGTGCCCGTGTCGAGATCGAAAGCAATGCAGTTCATTTCATGACTGTGGATCGTGTCGACACGAAGTGTCTGGTGTCGCCGCATGCGATGCGAGTCGAATTGTGCACTCCGGTCGGGCATGTGACACCCGATATGGCGCTCTTGGGCGCGGTGATCGCGGAGCATTCGTCGCGCTGGCCAGACATTTCCATGGTTGTCACGAAAGGCCACGTGTTCGCTGTGCGTGCACTGGACTGTGCAGTCTTCCATCCACTCAACTTCGAGGCGATGTTGACATCGTGGGTCGAGTTCTGCAGCGACGGTGCCATCGACATCATGGAGCAATTCCACCCCGGGTCGGTCAGTCACTACGACCCGCCGCCCGGCGAACTGCCGCTGCGACTGGCCGCCTTGATCGACGAGTTCACCGCAGACCCGGCGAAGATGACACCCGCCGAGATCATGCGACGTACTAGGGCCAACACCCCGCTGCTTCGACGCTACGCACGGATATGCTCTGCGTTTCTTGAGGATTCGACCGTCGCCACCGACTCCGATGGCGAACTCCGACGATCAGTGATCGAGAAGCTCATGCCGGTGCTGGTGGCTGCGACAAGCCTTGCCGCTCAACACAATGTTGCGTGGGAGATGCCGCGGGGTGCATAGGCGTGCTCAGCAATTCACTCCCGCGAGCCTCATACAGTGCGGTGGAAGCGGCACGGTCGGACCGAAGCCATCGCCGCGGTCGGATTGGCTGCTTGGCGGTGACTTTGCCCTGACGCCAAGCCGATGCGAGTCTGTGTACCTTCTGCGCGGGTTCGCCGGCGCCACCTGATCTTTGGTGCCGAGCCAAACTGCTGTAGTAGGTGATCGCTTCGGCGACACCACCTCCGGCTACTAGGCCTAGATCCGTGGAAACGGAGCCAACCTCCGCTGCCTGAGGTGCGACGAGCCCTTGCGAGGAGCCTCGAAGGCCTGGTGACGTGTGCGCTGCAACAATGACGGCTCTGATCGTCATGCTGCTGGCATCTTTCATCGCAGAGTGAACCCCGGTGTCCACACCTTGAGGCAGTATCCCACGCAACCGGGGTTCGTAGGAATCCTTCGATTGGATGATCTTCGTCCGGCATTGGCAAGTGGCCCAAAGTGTATGTGTTCGAGACGGTTTGGAGGTCGATGAAATTTGAAGTGTCGTGTGCGACGAGTGGTCTACGCATTCTCTGTGCGTGGTTCGACGAGGGGCGGACAATCAAATAGGTGGTCCGCCTGAATTGTCGGTGGTGCCCGATAGCTTGTCACTACTCGTCGGGCGCGAGACCCAAACGGCCACGGCAACAACGGCGAACAGTATCGAAGGCAAGGAGTGAAAGATGATGAAGGTACACAAGCTGCCCTGGGTGGGTGCTCTCGCCGCAGCTGCCGTGATCGGTGGCGTGGCTGTGACAGCGGGCCCTGGAGCGGGCGACGTCGCCGTGCACGACTCGGGACAGATGTCCATTGTGTTGGCCGGCTACACCGTCAGCCAGCAGAACGCGATCGGCAAGGCGAAGGAATACCTTGATATTTCGGCGTTTTCGCGCTCGGGACTGATCGGTCAGCTGAAGTACGAGGGCTTCTCGGAGTCGGATGCGACGGTCGCGGTCGACAGTCTGCGAGTCAATTGGAATGCGCAAGCGGTGAAGAAGGCCAAGGAGTACCTGGCGATCTCGTCGTTCTCGCACTCCGGTCTGGTCGACCAGTTGGAGTACGAAGGCTTCACCTCCAGCCAGGCCGAGTACGGAGTGCGAGGCGCAGGACTCTGACGTCGCACACCGGTGGGGTGTGATCTATCTCCGGATGTGAAGGACGACACCGACAAGTGGGCGAGTGTGGGCCTACGGTGACGTATGGCAAGTACAAAGTCGTACGCCCAGTTCATCGCTCACGACGTCGAGTCGGTGTGGCAGGTCGTCGGTGATCCGACGCGATTGCCGCAGTGGCACAGCGGATATCGGGAACTCTCGCTCGACGGTCCGGCTGCAACGGGTGCACGCGGTGACTACGTACAGTCCCACCGCTTGGCCGGACGGTTTCACCGTCGTCTCGCGCCACCGTTCACCATCACGGTGTACGACGGGCCACGACACCTGCAGCTGACCCAGCCGGAACCGGTCGGTGACGCCGTGATCGATTTCCGCCTCACCCCGGCCGCCGGTGGCTGCATCCTGACCGAAACCGTCACCGCGACAGCCGGATCGGGTTCGGTGAGTCGGCTCATCCTGTCCGGAGTGCCGCAGTTGGCCGACCGGGTCGACGTGGCCCGACTGGCCCGGCTGGCCGGGGTGACACCCGCCGACGACGCGCTCACCGTCGTGCTGGCCGGTGGCAGCGGCGCGCTCGGCCGCCATCTTGCCGCCGATCTTGTGTGTCGCGGGATTCGTCCGGTGATCCTCACGCGCAGTGTCGATCCCGCGCTAACGTTCAAGCAGGTGCGCTGGGACGGCCGCACGGTCGGGGATTGGTCGGAGGTACTGACCGCGGATCGACCGACAGCAGTGGTGAATCTGGCGGGCAAGCTGGTGGATTGTCGTCCCACCGAACGCAATGTGGCGCTGCTGCGGGACAGCCGGGTCGATGCGACCCGCGCGTTGGTCGAGGCGTCGAAGCGCCGGGCCACGCCCGTCTCGCATTGGCTGCAGGCGAGCACCACTGCCATCTGGAGCGACGCTGGCGAGCAGTGGTGCACCGAGACCACGCCCGTCCCCGACGGCCTACCGCAGATGACGGGGGTGGCCCGGCCGTGGGAGGAGGCGGTGGCCGGCGCGAACACCGACCACTTGGTGACGTTGCGAACCTCGATTGTCCTCGACGCGCAGGCGCCGGCGATGAAACGTCTCGCCGACCTCACCCGCGTCGGACTCGGCGGCCGCGTCGGCTCAGGCCGCCACTGGTTCAGCTGGATTCACGTCGACGATTGGCTCGCGATCGCCCGTGCCGCACTGGGTCTCGACCAGCAGATCACCATCCCCGACGGGCTGGTGATCGGTTCGAGCCCCAACCCGGTGCGCAACGTCGAACTGATGGCGGCACTGCGCTCGACGCTGCACCGACCGCCCGCACCGCCGACACCGGCACCGCTACTGCGGGTCGGTGCGATCGCGCTGCGCACCGACCCGGCGCTCGGTCTCACCGGTCGACGCGCACGATCGCAGGTCCTCGACGATCTCGGATTCGTGTTCCGCTTCCCGGACCTCGACATGGCGTTGGAGGACCTCCTGGGAGAGACGAGGCGAGACGGAGCGTCGTGACGTAGGAGGTCCACACGTGTGGGGTCCAGATCGCCGCTGGGTGCCAGACGGCGCCAGATGCGGTATGCCAGAAGACATGGATCACCGGCATGTGACCTTTCGCCTGACGTCCGAGTTCGTCATACGAAACGCCATCCTGACCCCGGCCGAAGTGAAATGCGGATACGACCAGCAGTGGCTGTCGGCGGCAGACGTGGTCGCGATTGCCACGGCCGGTGCGGTCGCCGCACCTGAGGGTATGGCCGCCGTTGACGAGCTTTCGCTTCTGCTGTCCGATGAACTCGACCGCGTCCACGAGGTGGTGAAAGGCCTGGCGCCTGACCCCGCCCGGGTGTGGATATACCTGGCCACAGCCTGGGTTGTGCAGCATCCCGCCGATTTCGGTGGCACCCCTCTCGAGACGATCGATGAACTCTATTGCGACTTCGAACACCCGGTCGAGATGGCAGATTTCAGCACCTACATGCCGATCCCGCCGGGTGCCTCGCCGGGACTCGACGGGGCGTGGGAGCGGCTGCACGCATTTCTCGACGACGGTGCCTCGACTTTCCATTCGGCGCGGCGCCCGGCGAGTCCGGTCTGAACCGGAAGCGATCGCAGGTGCACGACGACGCGGATTCGTGTTCGGGTTCCCGACCTCGACCGCGCGTTGGCGGACCTGCTGGGGGAGCCTGCTTAAGGGACGCGTACTGCTGCGCCGCCGCTAGTCGGGTGGCGGCAGGGATTGCCTTGTAACAGAATCGATTTGGCGTCGGAGCGCGGTGCCGATGCTGTCTGGCGGCGTGATCTTGGCCTTCTCGAACAGGGCGAGCACTCGAGAGTAGGCGGCGGCGCGTTCGCTGGCCGACGCGTTGACGTCGAGCGCGAGATCGATGGCGCGCTGAGCCGTCCGCAGCAGATCCTGTTGTTCAGCGGTGAACGGAGTTGTGCCGGCTTCGCGCGCCAACGCGTCGGCCTTGCGCCATGCGCGCTCGGCGGCGGTCACACGGTCGGCGAAGTCCCGGACGAGTGCCGCGTCGGTGGGCACGTGGTCATCGATGCGAAGTGTGTCGGCCGACGCGAAGGCGTCGTGGAATGCCTGCACCGCAGGATGATTGACATCGGAGAGGAGTGGTCGGAAGAAGAACTGTGTCGGATCGGTCTCGTAGGCCGCGTACTCGACGCGCACCGCGTTGAGCCGCTCCATCGAGCGCTTCCAGAGTGATGGGATGCTCGCGTCGGTGACGTCGGCCGGAGTTGACGGCTGGTTCAGCGCCGTCGTCGCACTCTGCTGCTTCTTGTTGCGGTCCTTGACGTACAACACCCAGAAAACCGCGGCACCGACGATCACGCCGAAGAGTGCCCCGATCGTCTCGCCCCTGGACGTTCCGGGTTCGGGGGAGAACAACTCCATGAGGCCGCCGGGAATCGCGAGCGTGAGGACGATCGCCCCGATCAGCCGCCAATGCCGTTGCACAAACGGCCAGCCGGTGGTCTTCCAGAAGCCAGGTGGCTTCGGGAATTCGGCCGGGGTTGCACCGCGAGGTGGTGTCCACGTGCTGGGTGTAGCGGGGCGCGGTACCTGGTTGATACCGGCCCCTACGCTGTGGGCTTCCATGTTGACCGGGACGATGTGTCCGTCACTGTCGTACACGAACAGCGCTATCTGCGACCTGGCCGCGTAGTCCAGCGCGTCCTGGGCGTAGGCGGAGTCCGTGAAGTACAGCAGTTGTTTGGAGTGGTCGTAGGCGCGGGCCCCGAAGAGGCTCTGTAGTTCGGTCAGGCCGACCATGCCGCCGCGCCATTTCACCTGTGCGAGTCCCCGTGTGGCACGCACTTCGAGTGCCCTGGGCGTAGTCACGTAGGCGTCGGGGAAGCCCATCTCGCGCATACGCCTGGTGACGGCGACCTCGGCATCGAGGGCGGTTCGGATCGTACTCACCTGGTCAGCTTAGAAAATGACTCTGACGAATCCGGATGACTGCTCGCGATATCCTCCGAGTGCAGGACAACGGTGTGGACGGGAGTCGCTATGAGGTCGAGGCAGGTCATGATCGGCGGTTGCGTTGCCACCCTTGTTGCGAGCGTCGCGTTGGTGCTGACGTCGGCGCCGCAGAGTTCCGCTGCACCAACAACTGTCAACCCGGCCGCCTATGGGGTTCCAGGCAGCCCGGGATACTTCCACTGGAAGTACGCCTCGTCCCCGACGCGTGAATGCTCGATTTACCCTGTCGACGGCAGCACTGCCGTCCTGTGCTCGGTTGGGTTCCCGCCCGGCACGCCGCACGTCAGTAGTCCGCCGTTCAGTGGGCCACCCAACGCGGTGAAGATCGTCGGCGGAACTGGCAGGTCCCCGATAACCGGTCCAGTCGGTGCTAGAGCCAGTTCTTTCTTGCGGTTGGTCAGTCGATCTCGCAGCCCACGGGGTGATGCCGGTGGGTGCATCCGGCAGCGTACTCGGCCGGGGTTTGGTAGCCCAGTGCTGAGTGGCGGTGTCGGTGGTTGTGGTCGTCTTTGTAGTCGCCGATGACCACGCGGGCCTCCAGCAGGGTGGGCCAGCAGTTGCGGTTGAGGCATTCGTCGCGCAGCCGGTTGTTGAACGACTCGATGAACCCGTTGTTCCACGGCGTGCCAGGCGGAATGTAGGAGATCCCCACCGACCCAGCACAGAACTCCCGGAGGGCCTCGGAGATGAACTCAGGCCCGTTGTCCATGCGCAGCACCATCGGTGGGCCACCCCAGATCGCGAAGACTTTCTTCAACTCCTCGATCAGGCGCTCGGAGGTGATCGAGCGGTCCACGATGTCCAGCAGCGACATGCGGGTGTGTTCATCGACCATGGACGCGATCTTGATCTTGTGTCCGTCGACGGTGGAGTCGAACTGAAAGTCCAATGCCCACACCACTTTCGGCGCGTCCGCGACCACAACTGGTACCGATGATTGGCCCGCCCGTTTTCGGCGCGGAGCGCGGCGCACCTGCAGTCCTTCGTCCTTCCACAACCGGTGGACTTTCTTCTTGTTGACCTCGTCGCCCTCATCGAAACGCAGCCACGCCCACGCACGACGGAACCCGTGACGAGGGTGTTTGCGGGCGTAGGTGCGTAGCTGCTCGCGCAGGCCGGCGTCGGGATCGGCTGGCGTCTGTGCTTGGGGTAGCTGCCGATAGGCGGAGCGGGCGAGCCCAACAACCTTGCACGCCTTACGTTCTGACATGTTCATGCGATCTTTGAGCATGTCGATGGCGGCGCGTTTGGCGGTTGGGCTCAGAATTTTCCCTTGGCAATCTCCCGCAGTGCGTCCTTCTCCAACTCGGCGTCGGCGAGGAGCCGCTTGAGCCGGCTGTTCTGATCGCGCAACTCTTTGAGTTCCTTGGCGGCGTCGGCGTCCATGCCGCCGTACTGGCGGCGCCAGTTGTACAAGGTGGCCGCCGACACCTCGAGGTCGGCGGCGATCTCCTCGCCGGTCTTGCCTTCTGCGGCCAGCTCGTCGGCTCGGCGCAGCTTGCGCACGATGTCTTCCGCCGAGTGACGCTTACGTCCTGCCATGATCCCTATCGTCCCTTCGCGCCCTCTTCAGGGCAATCAGGACTCTAAAACCAACCGGACCGGTTCATGGGGGACACGCCAGAACGATCTCCAACACGATCACGGAACGGGGCGCACGGGTGGGCCGCGTGCTCCCGCCGAATCATCGCATCGTCGTCGGCGACATCTCGTGCACGGCGCTCCCTCGCGGAGGTATCGACTGCGCGAAGGGGCCACGCGGATTCCGCTACGCAAACGGTGTGCTCACGAAGCGCTGAACCCGAAACGTGCTGTGCTACTCGTAGGTTGCGAGCGGATGCACCGTGCTGCTCGGGTCGCGAAGTGTGAGGAATGACGCGTGGATGACCCACCAATGCCTGCGCAGGAGCGTGACCGTTTGCGCAGCCACCAGGTCGCGGTGCTTGCGGCCGAATTCCCGCACGTACTCCTGCTTGCGGGGTAGGTAGCGCCACTCGCTTTCCTTCAGCGGAGGTTCATTCGGTGAATACCCAATGGCCAGAGCATCTTTGGGAATGGTCGCGCGGAGGCGACGAAACCTGTTGACTCGAAAGGTGATGAGCGGGTGGTCGCGGCCGTTCGTCTGATGAGATAGTTCGATGAATTCGTACGTGATGGGGTTCAGGGCGCCGAGGTATGCGGCGAGGTCGTCGATGAATGCGCGCCACGAGTCCTTGATCTGATTGTCGTAGTCGCCAAGCTCTTCGAGGTAGTGCTCGTAGTTCTCGATCACGATCTCCTCCTGCGAGTGTCAGCGCCCGTTCAAATGACGCCGGCACCAGTCGGTGCTGTGTTTGGCCGTGCACTCGGCCCACTGTCGCTGCTCGTCGGCCCACGGATGTCGCGGGGTCTGGCCGCGGTTGAGCCGCCACCGATAGTTGTCGCAGATGATGTGGTTGCCGCGTGAATCGATGGCGGTGCGTCCGATGTCGGCGCCGATGCAGCGGTCGCCAAGCTGGGGGGTTGCACCGTCGGATACACCGGCGCCGATGCCGAGACCCGCGAAGGCCAGCATGGCGGCCACCAAGATTGTTGCGTATCGCATGATCTGATCCGTCCCGGTGTTTCCGGAGGGTTGGTCTCAAGGGAGAATGAAACCTATGGCAGCGGCAGGATCGAAGCGGTACTCGGCTGAGCTGAAGCGCGACGCGGTGGACATGGTCAGGCAGTTGG
>NZ_JBEXMX010000054.1:0-35431 GCF_040610755.1 Gordonia sp. NPDC003585
CGCGGCCCTGCTCGCCGCCCGTTCTGCGCTCGTCCTCGCAGCGGCCGCCGCCGGGATCGCCGCGCCGATCGACGGCGTCACCACCGCACTGCGTGATCCGTCGGTCCTCATCGACGACGTGACCTACGCCCGCCGCATCGGTCTCACCGGCAAGCTGTGCATTCATCCGGCGCAGATCAATGACGTCCATCGGGCGTGTGCGCCGCCCGAGGCCGACGTGGCCTGGGCCCGTGCGGTTCTCGACGCCGACGACGGTTCGGGCTCGGCTGTTGCCCTGGACGGTCACATGATCGATGCACCCGTGCTGACGCGGGCCCGACGTATACTGGCCCTCGCGGACCGGGGCTGAACCGATGGGATTGCTCGCCGGCATGTGTGCCATGGAGTACCACCAGATCACGCGGACCGCCGACCGCACGCGGCTCGCGGTTCAGGTCCGGGGCACCGGGCCCGCTCTGTTGATGCTCCCCGGGCAGGCGAACAATCACCACTGGTGGGATCGCATTCGTGCCGACTTCGCCGAGCATCACACCACCATCACCTTCGACTACCGTGGAACGGGCGGAAGCGATCTCGGCGCCGCGCCGTACACCACCCAACTCTTCGCCGACGACGCTCTCGCCGTACTCGACTCACTCGACATCGACCGATTCGACGCCTACGGCACATCGATGGGTGGCCGCACCGCGCAGTGGGTCGCCGCCCGCGCCCAGCGCCGCGTCGGACGTCTCGTCCTCGGCTGCACGACACCGGGTGGAACCCATGCGGTGGAACGCGATCAGGCAGTGCGCCGAGCCCTCGCGTCGGCCAATGCGACCGCGTTCATGACCGACCTCATGTACACGCCGGAATGGCAGGAACTCAACCCCGGACCGTATGCCACACTGGGAGATCCACGCATCACGCCCGAGGCGCGGCGTCGGCATCTGGCGGCCAGCAACGGGCACGACGCCTGGGCCGTCCTCCCCGACATCGCTGCGCCGACGTTCATCCTGCACGGCTCGGACGATCGCTTCGCGCCCGTGGTCAATGCCGAGATTCTCGCCGGCCGCATCCCGAAGGCGAACACGCGGATCTTCGACGGCGCGCGACACGCATACTTCGACGAATGCCATCCCGAAGCAGGACCGGCCGTTCTCGACTTCCTGGCCCGCTGAGCCCGAGGCCGCTACTCCTCCACCGCCGCACGAGAATCGGCGAGCAGATCACCCGCGTTGCGAATGTGGCGGGCCATCGCTGCCCGAGCTCCGTCCGCATCTCCCGCGCGCAGGCTGTCGAGTATCGCCCGGTGATCGTGCGCCGACGCCTGCGGCCAGCCCTCCACCGATGCGAAGAACTTGCGCGGCGCATAGCCCAGCGATCCCTTGATCATCCACGACAGCTTCGGTGATCCAGCCGCGGCATAGATTCGTCGGTGGAAATCGTGGTTCAGCCGTTCCACACCGTCGAAATCCTCTGCATCCGCCGCAGATTCGATGTCTCGCTGAATATCTGCCAGCTCGTCCACCGCGGCCGACGACATCGAGCGCGCAGCACGCGCGGCGAGTTCACCGGCCAGCAACGATTGCGCCACAAAGACATCCCGAATGTCGTCGCTGCTCAGCGGCGTGACCACAAATCCGCGGCGGGGTTCCGTACGCAGAAATCCCTCGGACAACAGCGTCAGCATGCCCTCGCGGGCCGGTGTCGCCGAGATCCCCAGGTCCTCGGCGACCACCTCGGGCCGGACGAAGTCACCGGAACGCAGTCCACCCGACACGATGAGTTCGCGGACATGTTCTGCCGCCTCGTCACTCAGTCGCGGACGGCGTCGAACAGACCGACGGGGTTCGGGTGCTGCCATACAAACAATATAGTCTATTTTTCTTCTGGATCGATAACAGTTCCCGAGAGCTCGCTCTGCAGCGACTTCAGCAGGGCGGCACCTTGAGTGACGACGCCGGTCATGACCTCGTTGTAACCCTCCGCGCCGTTGTACACGGTGAGATTCGAACTGGACAGTCCCTTCGCCACTTCACCGACCAGTGCGGGTAACTGCTCGATGAGTTGCTGGTCGAGGGCGATGCGGTTGTTCTTGGCCGCCGCCGCCGACGAGATCTCCACAGCCTTCGCGTCGGCCTCGGCGATGATCTGGGTGCGCTTGGCCTCCGCTTCGGCCGGCTTCACGACCTCCGAGATCAGCTGCTGCTCACGCAGATCCGCCTGCGCCTGGGCGAGCAGGGACTGCTCGCGGACGATCTCCTGGTTCACCCGCGCCTCGGCGAGCGGACCCGCCTGCGACGCCTCGGCATTGGCCTTGTCGGTCTCACCCTTGATCGACGCGCGTTTGATCGCCGTCTCGCGCTCGTAGTCGGCCTGGTTGCGCAGGGATTCCTGCTGCGCCTTCGACGCCTCCTGATCGGCGCGAGCACGCTCGACGGCCGCCTCACGCTGCACCTTGGCGATGTTCGGCGCCGCGAGCGCGCTGATGTAGCCGGAGTCCATGTCGTCGATGGACTGGATCTGGAACGAGTCCACCACGAGCCCGATCGAACCCATCTCCCGCTTCGACGCCTCGAGCACCTGACGGGCCAGGGTGTCACGTTCGCGGATGATCTGCTCGACGGTCATCGACCCGACGATCGACCGGAGATGGCCCGAAAAGATCTGTCCGGTGAGCTGATTCATCTCGTTCTCCTGCTCGGAGATGAAACGCTGGCCGGCGTTGACGATGGACGCCACGTCGCTGCCCACCTTGTGCGCGATCACGGCACGCACGTCGAGTTGGATGCCCTGGGTGGTCACGCACACCTCGCGGATCTGCGCCTCGTGCATCGCCATCGACAGATACCGCACCTTGCGGAAGAACGGCATCACCCACTTGCCATGGCCCACAACGACATCGAATGGAATGCCGCCGTCCTTGGACTTCTTGCCCGAGATCACCATCGCCTCGTCGGGCTCGGGAACGTTATAACCCAGCATGTACTTCTCCCCACGTCCAACAGCCCACTGCGGCCAATCGGGATCACTCTATTCCACGGTGAACGCTGCAGCGTCGCGGTGTCATTCGGTCAGTGGGGCAGGCTCACCCACGGCTCGACCACGACGATCCGTCCGGCCTCCACGTCCACCACGAGCACCGGGACGTCCTCGGTGATGGATTCCGATGCGCGAGCGAGGAATCGCTCGGTGCCGGCTGCCATCGTGAGTTCGACCTCGCCGAGCACGTCCGGACCCCCGATGGCCAGCGTGACGACACCGGTTCGGCCGATCAGCTCGGATGCCACCTGCCCAGACCCCCATCCATCGGTCGGCTCACTCGTGTGATGAGACGACCTTAACCCGAGCACCCGCCGCATCCACGACGACGTAGATCGCAGTCACCACCGCGATCGCACCCGCGCCCAACACGAGCGTGGGGTAACCGAACGCGCCGACCACGACACCCGCCAGCGCGCCGGCCACCGCACCGCCCAGACTCATGGTGGTGTCGGCAACGCCTTGTGCCGGCGGACGAACCGCGACGTCGACGCTGTCGGTCAGCAGCGTCGAGGCGGCGACGGTCGACGCCGACCATCCCAGGCCCAGAATGACCAGCGCCACAACCAGACCGGTCTGCGAATGCGCGAACACGAACCCGAGGACACAACTGGCCACCAGCAGTCCTTGGCCCAGCAGGATGATCGGGACTCGACCCATCCGGTCGGCCAGCATCCCCATCACCGGCGCCAGCACGTACATACCTGCGACGTGGGCAGAGATCGAGAATCCGACGATGGTCAGGCTTGCTCCGCCGTGGTGCATGTGCACCGGCGTCAGCGCCATCACCGCCACCATCACCGCGTGGGCCGACACCACCGCCCCGACCGCGGCCCGGGCCGCGGGCGTACGGCGGATCACCGCGAATCCCTCGCCCAACGACGGGCGCACCGGCATCGCCGACGACCCGCCGAGCACGTGCAGGGGGTCGGGCCGCAGACCCGCCCACAGCACGGTCGCCGCTGCTGCGCTGCCGATCGCACCGAGGACGAACGGACCCGCCAGATCGGCCAGACCCAACCAGCCCGCCAGCCGCTCACCCGCGGGAACCAACGCAGGACCGGCCACCGCACCGACCATCGTCATCCACACCACCAGCGAGAGGTCACGACCACGGGTCTGCGGCGACGACAGATCGGTCGCCGCGAACCGCGCCTGCAAGCCCACCGCGGTACCTGCTCCGACGCCGACCATGCCGACCAGCATCAACGCAAACCATCCGAGGTCCACCGCGGTGGCCACCACCGCCGCACCGAGAGCCGCAATCAGGAGTCCGGTGCTCAGGGCAGGCCGCCGGCCACGACGCGAGGCGAAGGCCGCCAGCGGCAATCCGGCCGCCGCCGCGCCGAGCGTGAGCACGGTCGTCGGCAGGCCGGCCAGCGATTCCGACCCCGACAACTCCTCGCCCAGGATCGCGCCGAGCGCCAGCGACGCACCCATCGACAGGCCACCCAGGATCTGTGCGGCACAGAGGAGTACGACGGTTCGTCGGGCGATGGCCCGAATGTCGTCGTAAACGGCCGGCTGCTTCATGTGTGCATCAACAATGGTCTCATCGGTCACCCACCCAGAATCGGATGTTGCACACGACGGGGCCAGTGGCATTCATGCCCATATACCCTTGATTCATGCCAGCGCCTGTACCGCACCGCGTCGTCGTCCTGATCACCGAGGGACTCGTCCTCATGGACATGGCCGCGCCCGTGCAGTTGTTCGGCCACGTCGGCCCGCCCCGCTACGAATTGAGCACCTGCACCGAGCATCCCGGCCTCGTGCCCACCTGCGCCGGCGTCTCCGTGCACACCGAACACGGACTCGAGGCCCTCGAGAACGCCGACACCATCGTCATCCCCGGCTACCACGACGCCGCGCGTCGAACACCGTCGCGCGCGGTGACCGACGCCTTGCGCTCGGCACATCGACGTGGGGTGCGGATCGCGTCGATCTGCGTCGGCGCCTTCACTCTCGCCGAAGCGGGACTGCTCGACGGCCGGCCCGCCACCACCCACTGGCTCGACGCCGCGGCACTGGCCGCCCGATACCCGACGATCAGCGTCGACCCCGCGGTTCTCTACGTCGACGACGGTGACATCCTCACCAGCGCGGGCCTCGCCGCCGGCATCGACCTGTGCCTGCACCTCGTGGAACTCGACCACGGCGCCGACGTCGCGCGCGACTTCGCCCGACGCACCGTCGTGGCCTTCCATCGCCCCGGCGGTCAGGCGCAGTTCATGCCGCCCGCGGACAGCATGCACGACGCCGCGGTCGCCGAAATCGAGCATCAGGCAACGTTTTCCACCGCAGATCCGCTCACCGAGACCACCCGCTGGGCGGTGGGCAACCTCGGACGTTCGCTCGGTAACGCCGAACTCGCGACCCACGCCGGAATGTCGTTGCGCACGTTCAACCGTCGCTTCACCGACACCTACGGCATGAGCCCCGGCCAGTGGCTCACCGGACAGCGAATCCGGGTTGCCGCACAGCTTCTCGAACGCACCGACCTGTCCGTCGACCAGGTCGCGAGCGCGGTCGGGCTGGGCACCGAGAGCCTGCGCGTCCAGTTCCGCAATCGAATGTCGTTGTCGCCCAGCGCTTATCGGAGCAACTTCCGGGTCACCACGCCGTGAGGGGTCCCAGGCGCGTTCCTCGGGAGCACCGCGCTCTCAGGCAACCTCGACGATCAGTTCCACCTCGACCGAGGCGCCGAGCGGCAGTTCCGTCACCCCGACCGCCGAGCGCGCGTGCACACCGGCCTCGCCGAAGATCTCGCCGAGCACGTCCGACGCGCCGTTGATCACCTGCGGCTGATCGCAGAACCCGGGCGAGGAGGCCACGAAGCCGACGACCTTGACGACGCGCACCACCGAGTCGATGCCGACCAGGGCGTTGACCGCGGCCAGCGCGTTGATCGCACAGATCCGGGCGGCGGCGCGCGCCTGCTCGGGCTTCACGACACCTTCAGCGCCGTGCGACACCTTGCCGCGCACACTCAGCTCACCGTCGACCATCGGCAGCTGTCCCGAGGTATAGACGAGATTGCCGGTGCGAACGGCCGGCGTGTAGCTCGCCAGCGGGGCCACAGCCGCAGGCAGGGTGAGGCCGAGTTCGGCGAGTCGTTCGGTCCAGGTCGCCACGGATCAGCCCTTCGGGCGCTTCAGATATGCGACGTGCTGCTCGCCGGTCGGGCCGGGCAGCACCGACACCAATTCCCAACCGTCGGAGCCCCACTGGTCGAGGATTTGCTTGGTGGCGTGGGTCAGCAGCGGCACGGTCACGTACTCCCAGGCGGTCACTTCACTCATGGACCCACCCTAACCGGTCCACACGTGTGGTTAAGGTGTTGCCGTGGCCATTGGAAAAGGTGCAGCATCCGGGGCGGGCCAGGCGTCCGACTCCGTCGTGTCCCCTCCCCCGAAGAACGACGCTGAGCTCGACAGCCTCGCCGCCGACAGTTCCTTCGCCGGCAACGAGTGGCCGTCGGCCGCCAACCGCGCCCGGCTGCACTTCGTGTCGGGCAAGGGTGGCACCGGCAAGACGACCGTCGCGGCCGCACTTGCGCTGGCTCTCGCCGCCGACGGCAAGCGGGTTCTGCTGGTCGAATGCGAGGGGCGCCAGGGGATCGCGCAGCTCTTCGACCTCCCGCCGCTGCCTCCCACCGACACCCGGATCGCGACTGCCGAGGGTGGCGGCGAGGTGTCGGCACTGGCCATCGACATCGAGCACGCGCTGTTGGAATACCTCGACATGTTCTACAACCTCGGATTCGCCGGCCGCGCGATGAAGCGGATCGGCGCCATCGACTTCGTCACCACCGTTGCTCCGGGCCTACGAGACGTCCTGCTCACCGGCAAGATCAAGGAACGGATCATCCACACCGACAAGAAGGGCAATCGGGTGTACGACGCCGTGGTCGTCGACGCGCCGCCCACGGGTCGGATCGGGAACTTCCTCGACGTGACCAAGGCGATGGCCGATCTCGCCAAGACCGGACCGATCCGCAATCAGAGCGACGGTGTGGTGCGGCTCCTGCATTCGGAAGAGACCATCGTTCACCTCGTCACCCTGCTGGAGGCGATGCCGATCCAGGAGACCGTCGAGGCGGTCGAGGAGTTGCGCGGCAAGAACCTCAACATCGGCAGCCTGATCATCAACCGGGTGAGCCCGGCGCATCTGCCGATCTCCGAGGTCGACCAGATCGCCGAGGGCGAGGTGGACTCCGAACGCATCCGTCAGGGTCTCGCCGACGCCGGACTCCCGGTGTCCGACGCCGACTTCTCGGGTCTGCTCACCGAGACCATCGAGCACGCCATCCGGCTGCAGGCCCAGCAGGTGGCCAAGGCGCAGCTCGACGAGGTGGAGTTGCCGACCCTCGAATTGCCGAGTCTCGGGGACCGCGGCATCGACCTCGGTTCGATCTACGAGTTGGCCAACCTTCTGCAGAAAGCGGGTGCGTGATGCCACTCGACCTCAAGATGGGCGCGATCCTCACCGACCCGGAGACCCGGGTCGTGATCTGCTGCGGCGCCGGTGGTGTCGGCAAGACCACCACCGCCGCGGCCATGGCGATGTACGCGGCCGAGCAGGGCCGGACGGTCGCGGTGCTGACCATCGACCCGGCACGCAGGCTCGCCCAGTCGCTCGGGATGTCGGAGCTGACCAACGATCCGCAGCCCGTCGACATAGACGGCGCCAAGGGCACCCTCGACGCGATGATGCTCGACATGCGCCGCACCTTCGACGAGATGGTCCTCGAGTACTCCACGCCCGACCGCGCCGCGGCGATCATGGAGAACTCCTTCTATCAGACGATGGCGTCGTCGTTCTCCGGGACGCAGGAGTACATGGCGATGGAGAAGCTCGGCAAGTTGATCGAGCAGGATCACTGGGACCTCATCGTCGTCGACACCCCGCCGTCGCGAAACGCGCTGGACTTCCTCGACGCCCCGCAGCGGATGAGTTCGTTCCTCTCCGGGCGTCTGATGAAGGTGCTGGTCGGCGGCGGACGCGGAGTCGGACGCATGGTCACCGGCGCGATGAGCCTGGCGATGCGCGGCGTGTCCACGATCATCGGCGGCGACATGCTGCGCGACGTGGCCACGTTTGTTCAGTCACTCGACTCGATGTTCGGCGGCTTCCAGGACCGGGCCGCCAAGACCTATGCACTGCTCAAGCAGCCCGGCACCCAGTTCGCGGTGGTCGCGGCCGCCGAGGCCGACGCCCTGCGCGAGGCCGCCTTCTTCGTCGACCGGTTGTCTGAGGAGAAGATGCCGTTGGCCGGCCTGATCCTCAACCGCACGCATCCGAACCTGACGTCCATCTCGGAGGAGTCGGCCCACGTCGCGCTGGATTCCGTCACCGACGAACTGACTCGCGGAGTGCTGCAGATCCACGCCGATCGCGCCGCGACCGGCAAGCGCGAACTGCATCTGCTCCAACGCTTCACGGCGTCGCACCCGCGGGTGCCACTCGTCGGGGTGCCATCGCTGCCGTTCGAGGTCGCCGACGCCGTGGCCCTGCGCGCAGTCGCCGAGCAGATCACCGGACGCGGCTGAACCCGACAGCAGTTCAGACCGCGTCGGCGGTCTGGCGTCGTTTCTGTGCGGCGAAGAACGCCGACCACGAGGTCACCTCGGGATGCTGGCGCAGCAGCGCACGGCGCTGACGTTCGGTCATGCCACCCCAGACGCCGAATTCGACGCGATTGTCGAGGGCGTCGGCGCCGCATTCGAGCTGGACCGGACAGTGACGGCAGATCGTTGCGGCCTTGCGTTGCGCGGCTCCCCGAACGAAAAGTTCATCGGGGTCTCCCCCTCTGCAGCGGGCTTGCGCCACCCAGGTCAAGCGTTCTTCTCCGGTGGAAACTGCCGCTGTCGCCATCCGCCGACCCCTGTCTGTCGTTGTCCAGAACACTCAGAGAATGCAGACCGTCAATCGCGCTGCTCAGACCACTATTCGATGCGATTGTTAGGTGAGTCACATTCTGCACTCAATCTAGGGATCTGTGCATGGGTGCGCAACCCCTGGGCGAAAGAAAATGGCACATACGTGCAAGCCACGATTGTTTTCGCAGGTCGCGCCGTGAGCTCACCTCTCTAAGGCGATCGATGGGCGTGCTGCGGCAATGTCTCAGAAATCACACGTACTCTGTCGTGTGTGATCTCGAAGAAGCTGTGGTCGCTCGTATGGGCGTGCCTTCTCTCCGGCGTGCTCGTCGCCGGTCTTCTGTACCCCGTGGCGAGCAGTGTCGGCGTCATGTCCAACCGCGCCGCGGCCGCCGTGGAGAACGTCTCGTCGGAGTTGCTCAACGGGACGCTGCCCGAGGTGACCACCATGACCGACGTCACCGGCAAACCGATCGCGGTGCTCTACGACCAGTACCGCTACCAGGTCGGCTACAACGACATCTCGCCCGACATGATCCGCGCGATCATCTCCATCGAGGACCGACGCTTCCTCGAGCACGACGGCGTCGACTGGAAGGGCACCATCCGCGCCGCGCTGAAGAACTCGTCGTCGGGTGAGGTGCAGCAGGGCGCGTCGACCCTCGACCAGCAGTACATCAAGAACTTCCAGCTACTCGTGCTCGCGCGCACCGAGGCCGAACGTCAGACGGCCATCGAGACCACACCGGCGCGCAAGCTGCGCGAGGTGCGCATGGCTCTCACGATGGAGCAGTCGCTGATCGATCAGGCCAAGCGCGACAAAGGACTCGACGACGCTGCGGCCAAGCAGGAGGCCAAGAAGCAGATCGTCACGCGTTACCTCAACGTCGTCCCGTTCGGCAACAACGCCTACGGCATCGAGGCCGCCGCGCAGACGTACTTCGGCATCCCCGCCAAGGACCTCAACCTGCAGCAGGCCGCGTTGCTCGCCGGCATGGTGCAGTCGAGTTCGGCACTGAACCCCTACACCAATCCCGACGCCGCAATGGAACGTCGAAACACCGTGCTGGACACCATGATCCAGAACTTCCCGGAACGCTCCGCGGAACTCGCCGCGGCCAAGGCGTCCCCGCTGGGAGTCCTGCGACGCCCCCGGACTCCGTCGCAAGGGTGCATCGCGGCGGGCAACAACGGCTTCTTCTGCGATTACGCCATGCAGTTCCTCGCCGAGAACGGGCTGTCCCGGGATTCGGTGATGCGCGGGGGTTACATCATCCGGACCACCCTCGATCCGGAGATCCAGCGATCCACCACCCGCGCGGTGAAGACGCAGGCCAGCCCCGACGCAGACGGCGTCGCCGACGTGATGAGCACGATACGGCCGGGTAAGCGTTCCCACGACGTGCTGTCGATGGCGTCGAGCCGCGACTACGGACTCAATCTCCGGGCCGGTCAGACAGTCCAGCCACAACCCTTCTCGATGGTCGGCGACGGCGCCGGCTCGGTCTTCAAGATCTTCACCGTCGCCGCGGCGATGGAGAAGGGGCTCGGTGCCGGCTCCAACATCCAGGTTCCGGGGTCGATCGCCGTCTACGGCATGGGCAACAGCGGCGGCAGCTATGGCTGCCCGGTCAACGCCTACTGCGTGAAGAACGACGGCAAGTACCCGGCGTCGATGTCGGTCACGCAGGCTCTCGCACAGTCGCCGAACACCGCGTTCGTGAAGCTGCTGCAGGAGGTCGGGGTCAAGCCCGCCGTCGACATGGCGGTGCGCCTGGGTCTGCGTTCGTACACCATTCCGGGGTCGTCGGGCTTCGGCGAGAAGAGCATGGCGCAGTACGTCAAGGATGGGAACTTCGGTTCCTTCACGCTCGGACCGCTGCCGCTGAACGCGCTCGAACTGTCCAACGTCGCCGCGACGCTGGCGTCGGGCGGCACCTGGTGCCCGCCTAATCCGATCAAGTCGATCAGCAAGATCAAACGCGACCAGTACGGCAACCCGGTGATGGGCCCCAACGGCCAGCCGGCGCTCACCGCGGTCCCGTTCACCACGCCTGCTTGCGAGCAGGTGGTGGAGCCGGGTCTGGCCAACACCCTCGCCAACGCGATGAGCCAGGACGACCGCGGCGGCACGTCGGCCGCGGCCGCCGGCACCATCGGCTGGACACTGCCGAGTTCCGGTAAGACCGGCACCACCGAAGCGCACCGCAGTTCGGCGTTCGTCGGGTTCACCAACCAGATCGCCGGTGCCGCCTACGTCTACAGCGACGGCCCCAACCCGCAGGGGGTGTGCACCAGCCCGCTGCGCTCCTGCTACGACGGCAACGTCTACGGCGGTTACGAACCCGCACGCACCTGGTATCAGGCGATGCTCCCGGTCGCGACCAAGTTCGGTCCCGTCCGGCTGCCACCGAATGATTCCGCCTATGTCAACGGCACGAGTCGAGGCCGCATCCCGCAGGTCAGCGGGCTCACCGCGAGCGCGGCGACCTCGCGACTGCAGGCGGCCGGGTTCAAGGTCAACCAGCTCGACGTCGACAGCTCCCGTCCGCAGGGCACCGTGGTGTTCACCGCACCGTCGGACTCGGCGATGCCCGGAAGCGTGATCACCATCTATGTGAGCAACGGACGACGCGGAGCCGGCGACAACAACGGCCCCACCGAGACCACCGTTCAGGTGCCCGGCGTCGGACCCGTGGTGATCCAGCTCCCCGGCTGATCTCACAGCCATAACCTGGCGGCGTCATCAAGAGCGGCTGCGTATCCTGAGCAGATGGCCCAACTCGACAGCCGCGTGGACGCACTCCGGTCCGCGCTCCATCCGAAAGCCTCCGGCCGTGTTCTGGCCGCGGGTGCGGGTCTCGCGGCGGCGGGCCTGTTCTACTCGACGGTGATCGAGCGCAACGCGTTCACGCTGCGTCACACCACGCTCTCCGTCCTGGAACCGGGCGCCACACCGCTGCGTGTGCTGCACATCAGTGACCTGCACATGATGCCCAACCAGCGCCTCAAGCAGGCGTGGGTGTCGGAGCTGGAGTCTCTTGAACCCGACCTGGTGGTCAACACCGGCGACAACCTCGCCCACCCGCAGGCCGTCCCCGCGGTGATCCAGTCGCTCGGCGGTCTGCTGTCCCGGCCGGGTCTGTTCGTGTTCGGCTCCAACGACTACTTCGGGCCGCGCGCGAAGAACCCGTTCAAGTACTTCAAGAAGGATCATCAGCGCACCCACGGCGATCCACTGCCCTGGCAGGATCTGCGCGCCGCGTTCACCGAGCGCGGATGGCTCGATGCCACCCACACCGTGCGCGAGCTCGAGGTCGGCGGCGTGCGCGTCGTGGCGGCCGGTGTCGACGACCCGCACATCGAACGCGACCGCTACGAGACCATCGAAGGGCGCCCCAACCCGCTCGCCCACCTGCGACTCGGCCTCACCCACTCACCCGAACCCCGCGTGCTCGACCGGTTCGCCGCCGACGGGTACGACCTGGTGATGGCGGGTCACACGCATGGTGGACAGCTGTGCCTGCCGTTCTTCGGTGCGCTGGTCACCAACTGCAACCTCGACCGGTCGCGGGTGAAGGGGCCGTCGAACTGGGGTGCCGGCATGAAGCTGCACGTCAGCGCGGGTCTGGGCACGTCGCCGTACGCGCCGGCGCGGTTCTGCTGCCGGCCCGAGGCGAGCCTGCTCACGCTGACCCCGGTGTCCCACGGCGACGCCGAGTACGACGCCGACCATTCCCTTCCGCAGCTGGCCACCGAGACCACCTGATCCCGGCATGTCTCCCAAGTGAGCGCCGCCGACGTCCGCGTCCTGGCCTTCGACACCTTCGGCACCGTCACCGACTGGTTCAGCGGTATCTCCGACGCGGTCCGCAACGCCGTGCCTGACGTCGACGCCGCCGAGTTCGCCCGCGAATGGCGTCGGCGCTACGCCCCGATCCTGGCTCGCGTCGAATCCGGCGAGCTACCGTGGCGCGGCCTCGACGACCTGCAGCGGGAGACCCTCGCCGACGTCACGCGCGCCTTCGGCATCAGCCTCGACGACACAGGGGCCGAGTACCTCCTCGGCGCCTGGCGCACCATTCCCGGCTGGCCCGACTCCGCCCCCGGACTCCAGCGGCTCAAGAGTGGATACACCGTTTGCGCACTCAGCAACGGCAGTGTCGCGCTGTTGACGGCCATGGCCAAACACAACGGCTTCGGATGGGACTTCATCGGCGGCTCCGACCTCTGGCATCACTACAAACCGGCCCGCGAAGTCTATTGCGGGCTGGTCGAACTCATGGAGTGCTCGCCGGCCGAAGTGATGATGGTGGCCACCCATCAGCACGACCTCGACGCCGCCCGCTCCCACGGCCTCCGCTCCGCATTCATCGAACGACCCGACGAATGGGGTGGCGCACCCAAGGACGATTCCGGCTCACCGCACAACGACTTTCACGCCTCGAGCCTGCTCGATCTCGCCGATCAGCTCGGTGTGTGAAGCTCTCTACGCTCATCTATCGAAAAAATCCGCGGATCATTCACCGTGGCGGCCGGCCCCGTCCGCAAAGCGTGTCGCACCCGATACCGCCCCGGCGGCAAGGGATTCCAGGCCGTGGGCGAATTCGTTGCGCATGGCGTCGGCCGTGTCGAAGCCACCCTGCTCCAGCATCGACATCCGGTCGTGCCGGAGGCAGGTCTGCGGCAGGGTGGCCAGCTCATGCGCCAATTGCACCGCCCGATCCAGCGATTCTCCGTGTGGAACAACACGATTCACCAGACCAAAGCTCATCGCCTCGCCGGCCGACACCGCACGCCCGGTGAGGACCAGATCCATGGCGCGGCTGTGACCGATGAGTCGCGGCAACCGCACCGTCCCACCGTCGATCAGTGGCACGCCCCAGCGTCGACAGAAGACGCCCAGTACGGCGTCGTCGTCGGCGACGCGCAAGTCGGCCCAGCAGGCGAGTTCCAGTCCACCGGCCACGGCATGGCCGGAGATCGCGGCAATCACCGGCTTGGACAATCGCATTCGCGAGACCCCCATCGGCGCGTCGCCTTCCGGGTCGACGCGGTTCGGATCACCCGCCGCGATCGCTTTCAGATCGGCTCCCGCGCAGAACGTCCCGCCCTCGCCGTAGAGCACCGCGACAGATTGGCCGGGGTCAGCGTCGAACGCACGGAACGCGTCGGCGAGATCGTGCGCGGTCCGACGATCGACGGCGTTGCGGACCTCTGGGCGATTGATCCCGACGATGGTCACCTCGCCGTCGGTGCGGACGACGACCGGCGAACGCCCGCTACTCGCCGCCACAGCCGGCCGCCTTCACCTCGGCCATCGTCAGGAGCACCGTGACCCGACTCTGGTCGAGCTCGTCGGTGTCGGCGTCGTGGTCGTCGAGCGCGAACTGCCTGAGATTTGCCAGGTTCACCACGTAGGCCTTGCTGTCTCCGCCGGTCAGCAGCGTGAGCGGACTGCGGTCAGAGATCACCTCCCGAACGAACGCCACCACCTCCGGCAGCGATTCGGTGAACAAAATCTGGATCTCGAGCTCGTCTGATGTGAGTAGAGTTGCCATGTGGCCATCGTCACACACCCGCGCGCGGGCAATACGCAAGATGATGGGACCCGACGCACCGCTACGTTTCCGGGTATCGCGACGTCGCGGCTCTGCCCGGCATATCCACACCCACATCCGAACGCCAACGGTCCTGATCACCGCCGCGGAGAGGCCAAATTCCCGTGACATCCAGCAGTTCTGTCGACCCACTCGATTCGCCGTTGGTCGGAGACCACCATCTCTACGTCGGCGACCACCATCTCTATATCGACGGCCGCTGGCGCGCAGCCGGAGATGGCGGCACCCGGGACATCATCAACCCCGCGACCGGATCGGTGTTCGCCGTCGTCGACGAAGCCACACCCGCCGACGCCACGGACGCAATCGCCGCCGCCCGCGCGGCCTTCGACGCCGGCGAATGGCCGGCCACCCCGGTCGCCGAACGCGCCGATCTCCTCCGCCGCATCGCCGACCTGCTCGCCCGGGACAAGGCCGAACTCGCACGCATCGAGACCCTCGACACAGGAAAGACCCTGGCGGAGAGCGAGATCGACATCGACGACGTGATCTCCGTGTTCCGCTACTACGCGAGTCTGGCCGAAACGGAATCCGATCGGCTCGTCGACGTCGGGGTCGCGGGCGTCATCAGCCGGGTGGTCCACGAGCCGATCGGCGTCTGCGTCCTGATCGCCCCCTGGAACTACCCGCTGCTTCAGATCTCCTGGAAGATCGCGCCGGCACTGGTCGCCGGATGCACCATGATCGCCAAGCCCAGCGAGGTCACGCCGCTGAGCACCATCGCCTTCGTCAGGTTGTGCGAGGAGGCGGGCGTGCCACCCGGCGTACTCAATCTCGTCCAGGGAGCCGGCTCGCGTCTCGGCACCGCACTGACCGACACCGACGACGTCGACTTCATCTCGTTCACCGGCGGATTGTCGACCGGCCGGATCATCTCGGAGACCGCGGCCAAGCATGTCACCAAGGTCGCGGTGGAACTCGGCGGCAAGAATCCGCACATCGTGTTCGCCGACGCCGACTGGGACTCCTCCGTCGAACAGGTCCTGGCCGGCGTCTTCCTGCACTCCGGCCAGGTCTGCTCGTCGGGCACACGGCTGATCGTGGACAGTGCGATCGCCGACCGCTTCGTCGACGCCCTGGTGGAGCGGGCCGGGCAGATCCGCATGGGCGACGGCCTGGACCCCGCATCGAAGACCGGTCCGCTCGTGTCGCAGGCGCAACTGGACAAGATGAACAGCTACGTCGCAACCGCAACCGAGGAGGGCGCTGTCTTACGTTGTGGCGGTGGACCTCCCGAGCGCGATGACCTCGACCCCGGCGGATACTGGTTCGCGCCCACCATCTTCGACCGCTGCGACCGGTCGATGGCGATCGTGCGCGACGAGACCTTCGGTCCCATCCTCACCGTCGAGCGCTTCGACACCGCAGCGGAGGCCCTCGCGCTCGGCAACGACACCGACTACGGTCTCGCCGCGGGAGTTCGGACATCCGACGACGCGGTCGGCGAACACATGGTCCGCGGCCTTCGACACGGCACCGTGTGGCTCAACGACTTCGGCTATTACACCCCTGCCGCCGAATGGGGAGGATTCGGCAAGTCCGGCAACGGACGGGAGCTCGGACCCACCGGGCTGGCCGAATATCAAGAAACCAAACATATCTGGCACAACACCGCGCCGTCGGCGTCGCAGTGGTTCACCCCCGAGAAGGACGACTGATAAGCACAGATCCCGCACCACTGTCCGCCGGCGACGCGGACGAATCCCACGGCCTCTCCGACTTCGGCTACAAGGAGTCCCTCGACCGGAGCATCGGGAAGTTCGCCAGCTTCGCCGCCGGAGTCAGCTACATCTCTATTCTGACCGAACGTTCCAGCTCTTCTGGTTCGGTTTCGGGACTGCCGGGCCCGCGTATCTGTGGTCGTGGCCGATGGTGTTCGTCGGACAGCTCTGTGTCGCACTGTGTTTCATGGAACTCGCGGCCAAGTACCCGGTGGCCGGGTCGGTGTACAACTGGGCCAAACGCCTCGGCAGCCAGATCGTGGGCTGGTCGGCCGGTTGGCTGATGTTCACCGCGTCGGTCGTCACGCTCTCCGCCGTCGTCCTTGCCCTGCAACTCAACCTGCCCCGACTCTGGAGCGGCTTCCAGTTCTACGGGAGTGCGGACAACACCACCGACGCCGCGGTCAACGCGGTGATCCTCGGCGCCATCATGGTCGCCTTCACCACCACCATCAATGCGTGGAGTGTCAAACTGATGGCCCTGATCAACTCGGTGGGAGTGTTCGTCGAACTCATCGCCGCCGTCCTCATCGCCATCATCTTGGCCTGCAACATCACCCGCGGTCCGCAGGTCTTCTTCTCCACCAACGGTTACGGCGCGGGCGAGAGCGGCGGCTACCTGGGCGCCTTCCTCGTTGCCTCCCTTGCGTCGGGCTATGTCATGTACGGATTCGACACGGCCAGTTCGCTGGGCGAGGAGACCGTGGAACCGCGACGCACCGCACCCAAGGCCATCCTGCGGGCCATTCTTGCGTCCTTCGTGATCGGCGGTGCGATCCTGGTGTTCGCGATCATGGCCGCCCCCAACCTCGACGATCCGCAACTCGGCGAATCCTCCGGTAGCTTGCAGTACATCGTGGAGTCCGTGATGTGGGGCCCGATGGGCGACATCTTCCTGGTGGCGATCGTCGTCGCGGTGACCGTGTGTTCGCTCGCCGTGCACACCGCCGCCATCCGGCTGATGTTCGCCATGGCCCGCGACAACGCCCTGCCCTTCGGCGAGAAACTCGCCAGGGTGCATCCCATTCGTCAGACCCCGGTCATCCCGTCGCTCGTCATCGGGATCGTCGCCGTGCTCATCCTGGTCATCAACATCAACCAGCCCAACATCTTCACGGTGCTCACCTCGATCGCCATCATCATGATCTATCTGGCCTACCTGCTGGTGACGGGTCCGATGCTGGTGAAGCGTTTCCGTGGTGAGTGGCCACCGAAGGATCTGGCCCCGGGCGGGTATTTCACGATGGGCCGCTGGGGCATCGTGATCAACATCGCCGCCGTGGTGTGGGGCGTCGGGATGTCCCTCAACCTCGCCTGGCCGCGCGAGGCGGTGTACGGCACCCCCTGGTACAACACGTGGGGCGCCTTCGTCTACATCGGCATCATCTTCGGTGCCGGGTTCATCTGGTACCTCGTCAAGGGCCGTCGCCACATCGGCGTTCTCGCCTCACATTCCAGCGCGTCGGTGGCCGATCGGATCGGCGGCGGACTGTGAATCCGTCGATGATCTGCACCAGCGTCGAGAAAGGGTGAATTGTCCATGACCACCTACGACTACGTGATCGCCGGCGGCGGAACGGCGGGTTGCCTTCTCGCCACCCGACTTTCGGAAGATCCGGACACGACGGTGTGTCTGATCGAAGCCGGCCCCAGCGACGTCGACGACCCGAACATCCTGGTGCTCAAGGAGTGGATGCACCTGCTCGACTCCGGATATGACTGGGACTATCCCGTCGAGCCACAGGAGAAGGGCAACAGCTTCATGCGGCACGCACGGGCAAAGGTGCTCGGCGGCTGCTCATCGCACAACTCGTGTATCGCCTTCTGGCCGTTGGCTCAAGGCCTGCGTGACTGGGAGGCGGCAGGTGCCACCGGTTGGGGTCCCGACGGGGTGCTCCCGTTTGTGTCCCGAGTGGAGAACAACGTCGCAGACGGTGACTACCAAGGCTTTCCGCACGGCCACGACGGTCCGGTGCGGCTGCGCGACGTGCCACCGAATGACCCGTGCGGTCAGGCCGTCCTCGACGCCGCAGCACTGGTCGGCCTGCCGACCGTGCAGTTCAATCGCGACGACTGGCATCTCAACGGCGCGGGCTGGTTGCAGATCAATGCGAATGAGGCGGGCGAACGGATGTCCTCGTCGCACGCCTACCTGCACCCGATCCTCGGGAAGCGGCCCAACCTGACCGTCCTCACGGACAGTTGGATCAGCAACATCCTGATCGACGACGCGTTGCGTGCCACCGGTGTTCGATTCCAGCGGCCAGACCTCACCGGTTACGACGAGGTGACCGCACGCCGCGAGATCATCGTCACCGCCGGGGCCATCGACACACCGAAGCTGCTGATGCTCAGCGGGATCGGACCGGCAGATCATCTGCGCGACATGGGTATCGATGTCCGCGTCGACGCGCCCGGAGTCGGCGAGAACCTCGACGACCACGTCGAGGGTCTGGTGTTCTGGGAAGCCGCCCAACCCATGGTCACCGATTCGACCCAGTGGTGGGAGATCGGCCTGTTCGCGACCACCGAGGAGGGTCTCGACCACTCGGACCTGATGATGCACTACGGCAGCGTCCCGTTCGACATGAACACGCTGCGGTGGGGATACCCGACCACCGACAACGGTTTCTGCCTGACCCCCAACGTAACTCAGGGCCGCTCACGCGGCACCGTGCGGCTGCGCTCCCGCGACTTCCGGGATCGCCCGAAGGTCGATCCGCGCTACTTCACCGACCCCGACGGCCACGACGAGAAGGTGATGCTGGCCGGCGTCCGGATGGCCCGGACCATCGCCGAGCAGAGCCCCCTGCGGGAGTGGATCGGCCGCGAACTCGCACCCGGACCCGACGCGGTCACCGACGCGGACCTGATCGACTACATCCACAAGACCCACAACACCGTCTACCACCCGGCCGGTACCGCCAGAATGGGTTCGGCCGACGACCCCCTCGCGGTCCTCGACCCTACCCTGAAAGTCAAGGGAGTCCGCGGTTTACGGGTTGTCGATGCGTCGGCGATGCCCAAACTCCCGGTGGTGAACCCCAACATCACCGTCATGACCATGGCCGAGAAGTGTGCCGACCTGATCGGATCGGCGCACCGCAGCGGTGAGTGAACCCGGCGTCGCTCTTGCCGAGTTCCTCGGCGCCCGGATGCCGTTCCAAGAACTCGGCGACGACGAACTGGCAAGCGTCGCAGACCAATCTGAGGTACGGCGAATACCGGCAGGCGGGGTTGTCGCCGAGTACGGTGACGGCGCACCGGATGCCGTGTCCATGCTGTACAGCGGCCGGGTTGCCCTGACCGCACCCGGCGACGACATCACGGATGCGTTCGAGATGATCGGTCCCGGTGAGCTCTTCGGATACCTGCCGTTGATCATCGGTGCGGCCGCGCGATTCTCGGCCTGGGCGATCGAACCCTCCGTCGTGATCGCACTGCCGGCCGACACGATGCGCGAACTCTTCGGCCGTCGCTGCGGCCTGACCTTCGTCGCCAGCAACGCCTGGCGCTCGATCGAGGCACGCCAGCCCGCGTCGAACAGCTGGACGTCGTCGACCCGCGTCGCGGAATTGGTCAAGCGCCCACCGATCGTGGTGGACGCGGACACGCCGGTTGCCGACGCCGTGCGCGCCATGGGTTCGGCGGGCGAATCCGCTGTGCTGATCCCACACCCGGACGGCAGTCTCGGCATCGTCACCGAGAGCGATGTCACCCACCGAGTTGTCGGGGCCGGATTGCCCTCGTCGGTTCCGGTGTCGCAGATCATGACTCATCCGGCGCGCACCGTCGACGCCGACCGCTACGCCATCACCACCTGGCTGGAGATGCTCGAAGCGCAGGTTCGGCACATGCCGGTCTGCGACCCGCGTGGCAAGGCGGTGGGGGTGCTCGACGAGACCGACCTGCTGGTCGCCGCCAGCCGTGGCGGGTCCTTGCAGCGAACGATCGCCGAGGCCCGCGACGCGAAGGGTCTCGCCCGGCAAACCCAGTCCATCCGCCGACTTGCCGACGAACTGTTCGACTCCGGACTGGATGCCGAATCCACCAGCGGTGTCTTGTCTTTGGTCATCGACATCGCAGCACGACGCGCCGTTGAGTTGTCGCTCGCCGATCGTCCCGAAGTGAACGGCTTCGCCTGGATCACGCTCGGGAGCATCGCCCGTCGCGAGGCGATGCCGTCCTCGGACATCGACTCCGCGCTGAGCTGGTCGGACGAGAACGACGGTCGTGCACACCAATTCCGCGACATGGCGCGTCGCACACACGAGATCCTGGCCGTCGGCGATCTGCCCGAGGACTCCAACGGCGCCGTGGCCTACCTTCCGCGGTTCTCGAGATCTGCCACCGCCTGGACCGAGGCCGCACGAGGGTGGCTCGACGAGCCGCTGTCCGATCGCGGACTCATCATGTCGTCACTGCTGATCGACGGGCGGGTCATCGTCGGCCCGGCCGCCCTGCACACCGCACCGTCGGCCTACGCGTCGATGCCGACCGACCACCCGGAAGCCCTGCGCCTACAGCTTCTCGACGCGTTGTCCCTCAAGCCGAGAGTCCGCGCCGGCCGGCCCTCGCTGTTGCGTCGCAGCGACACCGTGGACCTCAAGACCCACGTGGTCTCCCCCGTCGTGAACCCGGCACGCTGGGCCGGTCTCACCGCCGGCGTCACGTGCGCTCCCACACCCGCACGGCTCCACAGCGCCGTCGATGCCGGGTCACTCGCCGGCGCCGACGCGTCGGTCCTGCACGAGGTGTTTTCCCTGACTCAGCGCATCCGCATGCGACGCCAGATCGAACAGATCCGGGCCGGCCACACCCCAGGCGACCTGGTCGTGATGAGTGAACTCACGCCGCTGGAACGCAGCATGCTCGCCGAGGGCGTCCGCGAGATCGCCGACATCCAGCGCCGGGTGCGCAACCGGGCTGCGCTCACGGGATCGTGACGGCGCGTCGCCGCCGACACTCTGTGTCCTCTGTGACAACCTGTGTGCTGCAGCACCCGGCTTGTCCGACTCGACACAGTGTGTGGTGCGGAAACGAGGAAGCCCTGACCGGATTTCTCCAGGCCAGGGCCTCTTCTGCAATCTCAACCTTGCGTCGGGGTGGCGGGATTCGAACCCACGACCTCTTCGTCCCGAACGAAGCGCGCTACCAAGCTGCGCCACACCCCGTGTGTAGCCTGCGATAGCTTACCCCGACCCGTCGCGACAACTAAATCCGCAGTTCAGAGCGTCAATTTCGCAGGTCGACGCCCGGGCATTGAGTTCAGCCGGGTTGGAATCATCCATTTTGGGCGATACAGACCCGTCGAACATGCAGGATCATCTCGACCGAACCTTCCGTGTTCGCACCCTTCGGGAAAGGACCCATCACCATGAGCAACGTGGATCAGCAGGCGCAAGGCGGTGCCAAGCAAGGCTTTGCATTCGGCATCTCCATCGTGGCCGCCGCTCTGCTGTTCGTCGCCGGGCTTGTTGCCGTATTCCAGGGCATCTCGGCCCTCGCCAACGACGACATCTTCGTCCGGACACCCAACTACGTCTTCCAGTTCGACCTCACCTCGTGGGGCTGGATCCACCTGATCCTCGGCATCCTCGCCGTCCTCATCGCGGGTGGTCTCGCGGTGGGCGCGGACTGGGCCCGAGTCTCGGCGATCATCATCGCGTCGCTGTCGATCATCGCCCAGTTCCTGTGGCTGCCCTACTACCCGGCCTGGGCGATCCTGATCATCGTCCTCGACATCATCGTCATCTGGGCGGTCTCCACCTGGAAGCCGAACGACGTCTACAACGGCTGAACGCAGCTGAACACCGCCGACGGCGGGCGAGGCACATGCCTCGCCCGCCGTTTGCATCTGAGCACCACCCATCCACACCCCGGCCCGCACCGAATCGCTCGCACATCAACCACGAGAAGGGAACTTCACCGATGCGAGCAATGCGCAACACGAGTCGAGCAGTCACCGCGCTCGTCACCTGTGTCCTTGTTTCGGCCGGGCTGTTGCTGACGTCGGCCACCGCCTCGGCGGCCCCGCTGAAGCCGATCGCCAAACTCGACACGACGCGCTACCTCGGGTCCTGGTGGCAGCTGGCCGCGATCCCGGCTTTCTTCAACCTCGTTTGCGCGCGAGACACCAAGGCGACCTACACCCCCATCAACGCGACGACCATCGGCGTGAAGAACACCTGTACGACCTTCACCGGTCAGACCAATGGCGTCCAAGGACGGGCAACAGTGGTCGATCCGGTGACCAAAGCGCAGCTGTCGGTCAAGTTCCCCCAGGTCCCGGTCAGCGTCGATCCCGGCAACGCGCCCAACTACATCGTCGCCTGGATTTCCGACGGCGCAAAGGCGACCGACCCCTATCGCTTTGCCTTGGTCGGCGATCCGACGCGCCTGTCCGGATTTGTCCTCTCGCGTGACAAGGTGGTCTCCACGTCGACCCTGCGGATGCTCCGGGGGCGGGTGGAGAATGCCGGCTTCAACTCGTGCACGTTCCTCATCTCCCCGACGACCGGTGGGCGCAGCGACTATTCGCCGCTTTGCACCGTCTGATCGTCGGGTTCGGAAGCAGACGAATCCGTGTCGAATACATCTCCGAAAACCGCGCGACCCGTAGGTGACTCGCGATCCGGCCGTCGCGACCGGAACTCGGCCGGTGTCATCCCGAAGGCGAGCCGGAACCGATTGCGCATCGCCGACGTCGAGGCGAAGCCGGCGGCTCGCGCGACGTCGTCGAGCCGCTTCCGCGGCTGCGCGAGGAGCACCGAATGGACCTCCGCGAGTCGACGATTCGCGATCAGGTCCGCGAGCGATTCACCGGCAGCCGAGAAATGCCGGTACATCTGACGACGACTGACGTGCAGCTCACGGGATAGCTGCGGGGCTGCGAACTCGGGGTCGCGGAAGCGCTGCTCGATCAGCGCCTGGGCGCGGGCACGAACGGTACGGTTCGTGTCGTCCAAGCGATGGGTTTGGTAGATCTCCTGTGCGAGAACAGCCTTCACCAGATTGACCGCGGCATCCTGGGCGGCCGACGTGGCCGCGGTGCCGGCATTGCCGGCATTGCCGGTCGAGTCCGCGTGCGCGAGTCGGCGCAGGAAGGTTGTGACCGCGCGCACCAATGCCGTGTCGGGCGAGACATGTTGGAAGCGTGAGATATTGGCAGCCACCTCCTCTCCGAGCTCCACCAGAGGGATGCGGAGCTGGATCGTTTCACACACGTCATCAAGGGTGACGGTGCCGAGCATGAGACTGCTCAGAACCACCAATTGGCCTGCCCGGAAATCCATCCGGTCACGTCCCGACGGGGAGGTGACACTGCCCGACGCCGAATTGATGAGCAGAACCAGTGCCGCCTCGTCCGCCGGGGCCGGCGCGATGCGACGCACCGAACATGCTGTCGACAGTCCGTTGATCACTTCGATCGCGCCGATCCGCTCCGCGTACATCAGTGCTTCAAAGCCATCCGGATCGGTTGAACTGATGCGAAGCGGTCCGTGTAGCTCGTTCATACCGCGCCGCCCGCGATACCGTTGCACGGCATCCGAATCGCCGGCGAATCGGGCGATCCATCGATCCACGCGATCGCGGTCGAGCACGGACGGGGAAACCTGCGGCCGGTTCGAGAGGTACGGCGGAACAACGTGGGATGCGACCGTTTGCGCGCGCGGACCACCATAGACCTCGGTCATGCCTCACTCCCCACATGTCGGTCCTCCGGCACGTCGTCCTCTTCGGCGACGCGCCGATAGTCGTCGGGCGTGACTCCGTACCGCGCCCGGAATCGGTTGCGCAGGGTGGCCACGGACGGGAACCCGGCCGATCGCGCAATACCTTCGAGGCGCACCCGCTCCGGTCCGGCCAGCAGTGTCCGCGCCAGTTCCAGTCGCCGCTCGTTGAGCATCTCCGACAAGGACATGTCCAATTCCTCGAGGTTCCGGTAGAGCTGCCGCTTGCTGACGTGAAGGTGCCGGGCGAGTGTTGTCGCACCGAAAGCCGGGTCGCGGAAGTTGCGGTCGACGAGGTCGACGATGACTGCGCGCAAGACGTCCGGATCATCTCCCGGGCGGCGATCGGGCTCCTCACTCTGGTCCAGTACTGCACGAACCACCTCGATCGCGGCGAGTTCGGTGTCGAGATCGACGTCGGCGCCTCCGACCGCGACGTCACGGGCCAGGCACGACACGAGACTGGCGCACGACCGTGTCAGCGGGGTGTCGGGCACCGTCGGGGGAACCGTCGCGCCGGCAGCGATGTCTCCACCCAGCACCTCGGTGGGCACCCAGATACCTGCGGAGTCGGACACTCCGTGGGTCGTCAGGTCGTAGGGCAGTCGGCTGTCGGTGATCGTGAGCCGGCCCGGACCCGATCGGAACTCATGCCCATTGGCTCGTCCCGTCGTTCCGCCGAGCGTCTGCACGGCGACGATGAGGAAATCGGAGGGATGGTCGCGGATTTGATCACTCGTGCGGCGCGTCCGTACTGCTGTCTGCAACAAGCTGTAAGCGACG
The DNA here is from genome assembly GCF_040610755.1 of Gordonia sp. NPDC003585. Lineage (NCBI taxonomy): Bacteria > Bacillati > Actinomycetota > Actinomycetes > Mycobacteriales > Gordoniaceae > Gordonia > Gordonia sp. NPDC003585. The sequence continues at coordinate 24,762 of NZ_JBEXMX010000054.1, forward strand.
ATCTTCGAAAGTGGCCGCCAATACAGGAGCTGTTCGAAATCATCTGGATTCTCGGCTTCGAGTATCACGAACTCCGCATAAGGGGCGGTGCCTCCGCGACCACCGGAACGCGCAAGACGAGAACGATTCGGGCCCAAGCCACCGTCGGGTCCGTTCACTCGGTGCCAATGCTCGATGACAGCGGGGTCAAGCCCGTAACGCGGCGCGTTCACGTCCATCCCTTCGTGTGGCTAAGCGGCCCCCATAGGCCCATCATTTCATTGTTGCGCTCGATCCAGCACAGGGACTTTGGTCCCGAAAATTCGATTTCACCACCCGATGCCCGCAAGCGGTCACGACCAAAAGCGAAATCACACACTGAAGAAGCCACACCTGCGACACAAATCCAGATCGGCCCGAACAGTCACGTGCGTGGCGCGTGTTGTGACAATTCGAGTCGTCATTTGTGCCATGTACCGGGTATTCCGGTGCAGGCGGGACGCAGCGGTCGCTCGTGCCGTTTAGCTTGGCTGTGGAGGATCTCTTGACCTCGGCCGGGGCGTCGTCCCGGCCGTCGACCTCCGTTCGCCTCAAGGAAAGTGACGCTGAAAGAAATGTGCACCCGTGTCATGTGGCCCGACGCCAACGGTTCGGTGATCGTCGGCCGGAACATGGACTTCCATCAGGACCTCCACACCAACCTCTGGAAGCTTCCGCGCGGGATCAAGCGCGACGACCGGGTCTCGGGCAAGCTCAAATGGACCGCGAAGTACGGAAGCGTCATCGCAGGCGTCTACGACGTCCTGTCCACGGATGGTCTCAACGAACGGGGTCTGGCGGGGCACATTCTGTGGCTGGCCGAGTCGGAGTACGGCACCCCCGACGACTCGAAGCCACAACTGGCCATGTCGGTCTGGCTGCAGTTCTACCTGGACAACTTCGAGACCGTCGCCGAGGCCGTGGCGTGGACCGAGAAGAACCAGCCGCAGATCGTTCCCATGGCCGATCCAACCGGGCACAGCAAGCCCGCACTACATCTGGCGCTCGATGACGCCAGCGGCGATTCGGCGATCTTCGAATACATCGATGGCAAGATCGAGATCCACCACAGCCGCGACTACCTGGTGATGACCAATTCGCCGACCTACGATCAGCAACTCGAACTGGTCAAGAAGTACGAAGGACTGGGCGGCGATGATCCGCTACCGGGAACGTGCCTGGCCTCCGACCGCTTCGCGCGCGCCCTCTACTACGTCGGCGTCCAACCGAAACCGGCGTCGCAGTTACAGGCCATGGCGGCGATGCTGAGCATCATCCGCAACTGCGCTCAGCCCTTCCGCAACCCCGAGCCCGGCAAGCCCGACGCCTCGCAGACGCTGTGGCAGGTTGTCATCGACCTGACCAACCTGCGCTACGCCTTCGAATCCACCACCCGACCCAATACTGTGTGGGTGAACCTCGCCGACCTCGACTTCTCCGAAGGCTCCGGCGAGGCCAAGCTGGATCTGCTCAGCAAGCTCGCACTCGAGGGCGGCATCGCCGGTGAGGTGCACAAGCATTTCACCAAGCACCACAAGTTCCACATCGTCTCCATCGAGCAGGCCAAGCTCATCGGCGAGTTGGTTGCGAAGGCCGCCCCGGAGCTCGCACACGTGAAGGGATCACTCGAGGAGCACGAGAACAAGGTCCAGGAACTCGTCCAGGAGAAGCTTGCCTCGTTCGTGAACGCCGAATAGGTTCGGCCGAGCCGAGATTCACCGGGTCCGAGTCCCGTATGGGACTCGGACCCGCGCTTTCTACGCGTTCACGAAGAAGGATGTGGACGATTGTCGGAAGACTCGGCGACTGTCGACGACGGCAACGACATGGCGGTGCTCATCGCGTGGCGTGGGCGGTGAATGCACACGGCAAAGGACGCCCCAGCGTTCTGGTGATGTATTTGCCGCTCATTGATGAGTGCCCTTTGGTGGAGGCGATCGCGAAGACATCTGGATTGCCTCTGGGCTGTTTCGGTGCCCCCGCGTCGCCGTTGCGTGCCGGTCATCTGCTTTCCGGTTCGTGCGGGTCCGTCACGCCAGACATCCGTAGAGCCCGACGAAACTCGTCGGGAGTCAGACCATACCGTGCGCGGAAACGGTTGCGAAAGGTCGCCGCCGACGGGAATCCGGCTGAGCGAGCTATCCCTTCCAGCCGCACATGTCCCGGTTGGGTAAGTAGGTTGTGTGCCCACTCCAGGCGCCGGGTGACGATCATCTCGGCGGGCGAGAAATCTTCGCCCTGAAGACTTCGGTACAACTGCCGCCGACTCATGTGCAGAAGCGCGGCCACGGACGCCGCGTTGAAGGTGGGGTCGCGGAAGTTGCGTTCGATGAGATCGCTGACAGCCGCACGAACGAGAAGCGGGTCGCCGGACACAGCATCATCGGCCGACTTGGCTTGTTCGATCATTGCCCGGATCACCTCGATCGCAGCGAACTCGGTGTCGAGGTCCACATCAGCTCCTCCGATGACCGCGTCGCGAGCCAACCGGACGACGAGGCTCGCGCAGGCTCGGGTGAGGACGGTGTCGGGTGTGAGTGGTTCCGTTGTTGCGCCGGCAGCGATGTCACTCCCCAACAGTTCGGTGGGTACCCAGAGTCCGATCGCGTCGGTGGTGCCGCGTGTGGTCAGGTCGTACGGCAGACGGCTGTCGATGACGGTGATTTGCCCAGCGCCCGCGGCGAACTCGCGGCCGTTGGCAGTTCCGGTTGTCGACCCCAGGGTCTGTACGCCGCAGATGAAAAAGTCCGAGGGATAGTCGCGAATGCGGCTCGCGGTTCGACGAGTACGCACCGGCGTTTGCAACAGGCAGAACGCGAACAGCTTGGACAACGGCCGCCAGTACACCAACTGCTCGAAGTCGTCTGGTTCGGCTGCATCGAGTTCGACAAGAACCGCGTATTGCTCGATGCCGCTGCGACCTCGAGTGCGCACACGGCGCGAACAATGCTCACCGAGTTCCCCTTCACGCCCGTTGTCGCGCTGCCACCGGTCGAGAACTGTTGGGTCCAAACCCGACCCAGACTGGTCTCCCGGCGTCACGACGTCGGTGCACGCAAAGCCGGCAACACGATGAGAGACGCGACGAAGAAGCAGATCGCCCCGATGAAGGTGCCGAGGGTGGCCAGTACCGCATCGACGGTCACTCCGTCGGTGGTGATGTATGCGCCAACCGCCGACACACCGAAGGCGAGGCAGCCGATCATGTTGATCTGGCCCGACCACCAGTCCCGACTTCCCGGTGCCCACATGCGGTCGGTGCGCGCGTAGGCCACCAGCACGAAGAACCCGCTGAAGAGGAAGGCAACTGACCCTTCGGCGTTCGGTGTCCACACGAGGTGCTTCTGCGCGGCGATCGTGTGGGCCTGCAACGCCGCGCCGGTACTCACATTGAACAGCAGGGTGCCGAAGAATTGCGTTGCGGCCGCGAGCCATTCGGCCCGCACCATCGTTCCCGGCGCATAGGAGACCGGAACGGTCACCGGGCCGGCGGTGATCAACTGGATGAAGGCGGCGGTGGTGAAGAACCACGCACCGACGAAGAAGCACAGATTGGCGTTGGCCGCCCCCATCAGCGACCCTAGTCCGGGCGCCGAACCCACGGCAAACAACGCAGACCCGACCATGAAGCTGCTGCACTGCTTGGTGAGGGTCGGAGTGAGAATTCGCTGTGTCCACGACGGTGGTGGATCGAAGACCAGATCCGCGGTGGTATCCGTCATCGCGGCCCGCCGATCCGGTCACCGTCGTTGTGCGTACGCATTCGATCTCCTCGTCGGACACCGCTGTTCGCGCTCGAGCCCAACGGACTCGAGCGCGACCACGCGGTGCTCAGTGATGGAAGTGTGAACCGGCCTTCTCACGCGGCAGTGGCGCTTCGAGGTTGTCGAGGAAGACGACCTCACCCTCGATGTCGCGCAGCAGGGCGTCGGCCAGATCACGACTCAGTCCGGCGCGAACAACGATGCGCTGCAACGTCATATCGGCCAGGTCGTCGGCCATCGGGTATGCCGGGACCAGCCAGCCCTTCATGCGCAGCCGGTCGGACAGATCGAAGAGGGTCCACTTCTCGGTGTACCCCTTCTTCAGTTTCCACGCGAAGACCGGGATCGTGTCGCCCTTGCTGACGAGTTCGAACGGACCGATCTCGGCGATCGCCGACGAAAGGTATTGCGCGACATCGAGCGACCCCTGCTGAACCTGGCGATAGCCTTCCCGGCCCAAGCGCAGGAAGTTGTAGTACTGCAAAAGGACCTGCGCGCCAGGACGCGAGAAATTCAGTGCGAGCGTAGGCATGTCACCGCCGAGGTAGCTGCAGTGGAAGACCATGCTGTCGGGCAGCGCGGCGGTGTCGCGCCAGATGATCCACCCCAGACCCGGATACACCAGGCCGTACTTGTGGCCGGAGGTGTTGATGGACACCACCCGGTCCACCCGGAAGTCCCATTCCAGATCGGGCTGGCAGAACGGTGCGATCATCGCACCCGATGCGCCGTCGACATGGATCTTGATGTCGAGGCCGGTCGATGCCTGGATCTCATCGAGCTTCGCGGAGATCTCCTTCACCGGCTCATAGAGGCCGTTGTAGGTGACGCCGAGGATGGCGATCACGCCGATGGTGTTCTCGTCGACGTACTTCTCCAGCTCATGGCCGTCGAAGACGAAGTGCTCTTCGCTCACCGGCACCCAGCGGGGCTCGACCTCGAAGTAGTTGAGGAACTTCTCCCAGCAGACCTGAACCGCGGTGGACAACACCAGGTTCGGCTTCTCGATCGACTTGCCCTCGGCCTTGCGGCGGGCCTGCCAATGCCGTTTCAGTGCAAGACCACCCAGCATCGCGGCCTCCGACGAACCGATCGTCGACGTCCCGATCGCGTTGTCGACATCGGGGTTGTTCCACAGGTCGGCGATGATGCGCCAGCACCGGTCCTCGATGGCCGCGGTCTGTGGGTACTCGTCCTTGTCGATCATGTTCTTGTCGTAGGTTTCCGCGTACAGCTTGCGCGCCTCGTCGTCCATCCAGGTCGACACGAAGGTTGCCAGGTTCAGGCGTGCGTTGCCGTCGAGCATCGCCTCGTCGTGCACGATCTGATACGCCGTCTCGGGCAGGCTCATTCCGTCAGGAATGGTGAACTTCGGCAGTTCGGTTGCCTCGCCTGGGCGCACGAACACCGGGTTGAGCGTCAGCGTGTCACCGATGTTGGTGGTCGTGCGGGCGTTGGTGTGGGACAGATCGGTCATGGGTTCCTCCTCGGGACATACGGGTGGGTTCGGTGCGATCGAAAGTGCAGTGCTGATGGATGTATTCGGAATTCGGTTACATGTCGGCTAGACCTCGACCGGCGGGTAGAGGCGGTCCATGTTGTATTGGCGGTTTCGACGAGCGGCCCACGTCGAGATGGCCAGGAACACCACGGTGAGGCACGACAGCACACCGATCGCGATCCACAGGCGATGGTCGACGCCGCCGACCGTCAGCTGGCGTAAACCGTTGACCGTATATGTCATCGGGTCTACCCAGTGGATGTACTGGAAGGGTTTGGTGGTCGTCGGCACTGGATAGATCCCGCCCGCCGAGGTGAGCATCACCATGAGGAACGCCAGCGTCACCACGCGCCCGACGGCCGGCCCGAAGACGGCATTGAGCATCTGGATCATCGCCAAGAACACCGCGACCATCAGCAGCATGAAGCCAAAGGTCGCCACGGGATACACCGGTCGCAGGCCCACCGCGAACACGACTACGAGATAGAGGATCGCGGCCTGCAGGAATCCGACGAAGAAGGTGGGTGCGAACGACGCCAGCACCGCTCGCAGTGACGCCAGACCCTGCGCTATCGGACGAGATTGCAACGGGGTGAACAGCATCCAGGCGATGATGCTGCCGACGAACAACGCCAGACCGAGGAAGAAGGGGGCGAATCCGGTTCCGAATGTCTTGGCCTCGTTGAGAGTGTTCTCCTCGAGCGTCACCGGTTGCGACAGGGTGTTTGCCAGCGCGTTCTTCTGCTCCTGCGACCACTGCGGGACCGCCTTGACTCCTGCGTCCACTTGTCCGGCGAGCTCGTTGGTTCCCGCGGCGAGTTGCACGGTCCCGGCCCGCAACTGGTTGGCACCATTGCTCAGCTCGACGAGACCGGTACTGAGTTGTCCTGCTCCCGAGCTGAGTTCGTTCGCCGCGCTCCGCGCCGCGACCACATCGTTGCGAAGGGTCCCGTTCTGCAGCAGCCCCATGGCAATTCGTACCGGACTCTGCGGGCTCCCCAGTTGCTGCGAGAGGGTCGCGGCGTCGGTGCGCACTGCGGTGAGCTGATTGTTGGCATTGGGTCCGAGGCCCTGGGTCCTCAGCACACTCTGCGCGGGCGCGAGCAGATCGGCGAGTCGCTGTACTGAAGGGTCGGGGTTGGCCCGCAGTTGCGCCATGACACCCGTCACCGCCCGCGATGCCTGCGACTGCGCGGTCGCAGCCGTACCCAACTGATTCGCCACTGCCGTTGTCCCCGTACTCAATCGTGTGACGAGCGCGTTCAGTTCGGCGGGAGTCAGACCACCGTTGCCGGAGTTGTCGAGCGCCGCCAGGACGGGGTCGGTGGCGCGCTGCACAGCACTGTCGAGCGTGTTGAGGCCCCCGGCGAGCTCGGCCGCACCGTTCTTGGCGGTGACCAGATTGGTCGCCAGCTCACCGGCACCGGTATTGGCCTGCTGCATACCGTTGTTCAGCTTGTTGACTCCCTGCTGAGCCTGCGTCAGCTTGGGCATGAGTCCGGTGACATCATTGATGACGATGTCGAAGGTGGTCGCGCCGACCTGCGCGCCGACCTTGTTCACCACCTGTTCGGCTGCGTCCTGCCCCATCACCGTCGAGAGGTAGTTGTTGGCGTCGTTGTAGGTGAAGATCAGTTGCGCCGATCGTGCGTCACCGCTCGCAGGCGACGCGATGTCAGCACTGAAATCCTCGGGCAGCGTGATGGAGAAGTAGTACTTCCCATGTTCCACACCGTCTTTGGCCTCTTGCGCGGACACCACGTGCAGATCGAGCTGGTCGGAGGCGATGAGTCCGTCGGTGACCTGTTTGCCCGCGTTGAGTGGCTTTCCTTGCACTGTTGCACCCTGGTCAGCGTTGACGATCGCCACCGGGATCTTGTTGACCGCGTCGAACGGATTCCAGAACGCCCACAGATAGAGCGCGCCATACATCAACGGCATCAACACGATGACGATGAGTGCCAGTCGTGGCATCTGCCCTCGGTAATAGCGTTTGAAGTCGCTGCCGGGCGAGAACGCAGCAAGCATGTCAGAGGGTCCGTTCCTGTTGTTCGAGCTTCACGAATTCTTGGTCGGTCAGGTTGTCGACGAGAATCGCTTCGCGCACACCGATTCCGGCGTGCACACCGTTGACGTCGGCAGTGACGACGGTCTGATTCCGTCCCAGGTCGACGAGCCGCTCGGTGAGTATCCGGGTGCTCTCGATCCGAGCGAGGCGATCCACTCCACCGACCACGAGCAGGGGTGGACGCGCCACATTCGCGACCGCGATGCGAAACAGGCTCGCCGTGAGTTCCGGCAGTTCCTCGACGAAGGCGTCCATCGAGGGAAGCGACAGATCTCCGAAGACCGGCGCGCAGATGCGTTCGAGGTCTTCCTGACGGGCTTGCCGAACCCACTTGTACCACTTCGCATGCCACCGGATCTGCTCGGTCACCACATCGCGCACCCGGATGGCCTGCTCGATTCCGTCCACTTCGTCGATGTCGGCGATCGCGGCACGCGCGAACAGATGACGCGCATCGTTTCGCCGCCCGAATGCGGTGAGGCTTCCCGAGGTCGGCTTCATCCGACCGGCGAGGGTGAGCAGCAACGCCGTCCGACCCCGTCCGCCGGACCCGACCAGCACCGTCACACCGCCCTCGGCGACACGCAAACTGGTTGGACCGTAGATGTGGCCCCACGATGCCCGCACCCCGATGTCCTCGGCGACGAGGAGTGCTTCCCCGTCGTCGAGTACGCGCGGCACCGGTGCGGTGACCTCGTTGGTCGACCAGTCGTCGGTCATAGTCATTGTCGCTTTCTGAGAAACGCAGTACGCGCCGAGCATCATCGGCGCGATCCGGCACGGCGGGATGCGGTTGTGGCCTAGTGCAGAGTGTTCTTGAAAACCTTGCCGCCCTTGATGATCAGCTTCAGGTTCTGGTCCGGATCCGACAGCACCGAGATGTCGGCCAGCGGGTCGCCGTCGACCAAGAGCAGATCGGCCCACGCATCGGGCGCGACGACGCCGAGTCGCGCCGATCCGTACGGATTGCGGTCACCGGCCATTTCGAAGAGCTCCGCGTTGCCCGAGGTGAGCATCTTCAACGACTCTGCATTGGAATAGAATTCGCCCATTCGAGCCGCCATGACGCTTTGACGCGCCGCGGACTGTGGTTCCAGCAGGAGGTCCGTGCCGAAGGCCACCTTGACGCCATACTTCTTGGCCCAGGTGTACACATTCTCGGTCCCATGACAGATCTGCCGGTTCTTCTCGGCGCGATCGGGGTCGGGATAGTGGTGGTCGTCTTCGGCGAAGGGCTGCATCGACAGCCAGATCCCCTTCTCACCGATCAGCGCGACGGTTGATTCGTCGGCAGGGTGACCGTGCTCGATGGACCGCACTCCCGCCTCGATGGCTCGCTTGATCCCCGGCACGGTGTAGACGTGGGTCGCCACGTACGTGCCGTAGTCCTCGGCCGCGTTGACGGCCGCGCGCATCTCGTCGGGTGTGAACTGCAGCGTGTACAGCGGGTCGTACATCGAGGCCGCGCCACCACCGATGGTGAGTTTGATCTGCGATGCCCTTTGCGCAGTTGCTCGCGCACCGCTGTGAGGACACGCTCGACGCCGTCGACGGTCCTCGTGAACCCGATCGAGTCGGTACGACTCGGACCGCCGCCGAAGGCATATGGGGTCTCGTACACGAAGGCGAAGTCGCCATGGCCCGAGGTCTGGGAGATCATCGCCTGGCTGGGAAAGATCCGTGGTCCCTCGAAGTCGCCGCGATCGATCACCACCTTCAGTGGTGCGGTGTCGCCACCCATGTCGCGCACGGAGGTGAAGCCTCGGTGCAGCATGCGCTTGGCCTCCGACAGCGTGTTGGCAACCAGCAGACCGGTCGCGCCCATCACGAAGTCGAGGTAGCTGTTCGCGTTCCCCATCAGGTGGACGTGGGCGTCACTGAGTCCCGGCATGAGGAACCGGCCGCCGCCGTCGATCTCGGTGGTCTCGATTCCAGGAGCGTCGCCGATCGGCGAGTCGGCCACTGCGGCAATCCGTTCGCCTTCGATGAGAACGTCGTGTGCGTCCACGACGTTGTCGGTCAGCCCGTCGAAGACCCGCACGTTGCGAATCACCAGACGTCGACTTGTACTGTCTCCCTGCGACATGGCTTGAAAGCTAGGACATCCGAACTCCGGCGCTCAACCGCAGATTCACGACGTCGCATATCGCCGGCCCGGGCCACCGTCAGGGCCGGCGAATACTCGGCAAAGCCGCCGTGAATCGGAGACCAAACGCAGGTCAGGAGCACAATTACGCACTATGGGGCGAGATGCCCGACGGCACAGCCTCACGCGGCATCGCTCGACCTCAACCCTTTTTCCTAGCAGGAGAACGTGGTTCGAGCCACCGCCCTGACGTCGCCATCACCGATCTGTGGGCAACACGGCACAGATCGCTTCGCTGCGATCGAGAAGGCTTCGCGCCAACCGCCCGAAACTGGCACAGGATTGCACTTCGCTCGGCACTACGCTGACATCATGCCGCCGCTCACCCGCGATGACACGTCAGCCTCCGACCGCCGCTCCACGCTCAAGGCCGCCGCCTACCGCGTCGCCGACGATGTCCTGTACCCGGCCGCCGCCGACGTCGACCGTACGGGGCACGTCCCGGATTCTCATTGGGCCGCTCTCGCGGAGGCCGGGCTGTACGGTATCGCCGCACCGGTCGACGCAGGCGGACCGGGCCTGGAATTCGGTGGGGTCACCGAGATCCTCGAGATACTGGCGAGCGGCTGTCTGTCGACGGCCTTCACGTGGATTCAGCACCACGGCGTGGTGATCTCGCTGGCGGGCAGCCCCAACACCTCGTTGCGCGACACGCTCCTCGGCGACACCGTGAACGGTCGTCTGCGTGCAGGCGTGGCCTACGCAGGCGCCGTCCCCACCCCGCCGAGGATGACCGCCACCCGCACCGGCACCGGTTGGCGCTTCGACGGGTACGCGCCGTTCGTGAGCGGATGGGGCGTCATCGACCTGCTGCAGATCAGCGCACGTGACGTCGAGACCGACGACGTGATCGCGGCGATCATTCGCACCGACGACCTCCCGTCGGCCATCGAGTTCCACCCCCTGCGACTCGCCGCCGTCGACGCCGCAGCCACCGTGGCCCTGAAGGTGACCTCGCTGTCGATCGCCGACGATCAGGTGGTCAGTCGGGTCACACTCGAGGACTTCTTTGCGAATCAGAACATCGGCGTGCGGCTCAACGGGACACTGCCATTCGGCACGTTGCGCCGCGCGACCGCACTGCTCGACATCGCCGGGCATTCGCCGCAGGCGCGTCGGCTACGTGAACGCGGCGACGGGATCCGCACCGGGCTCGACGCCGCACTCGGTGAC
>NZ_JBEXMX010000055.1:0-35019 GCF_040610755.1 Gordonia sp. NPDC003585
CGAAGAGATCGCAGCGGCCGGCGGCACCGTCACCAGCCGCGAACAACTCGACGCCGCACTGGACGCGGTTCTGCCCACCGAGGTGGTCGATCGCGCCGGGATCGCCGACGCCGTCATCGATCCCGGCGAGCCGACCCGCTACAGCCCCGACGGATATGCCCGCATCCGTGCCTTCGGTGCGCAGTTGGAGTCGCTGCGACGCCGCATCGGTGCGCCTCTGCCGGAACTGGTCGCCGACGTCGAAAACGTGATCGGCGTCGGGGTCGAGGCGCAGATCCGGGCGCGGCGGATGCGTGGCGCGATCACCGGTCGCGAGCACCTGGACGCCTTCGCCGAGTACGTCACTCACTACGCCGACCGTCCCGGAGCCAATCTGCCTGGCCTGCTTGCCTTTCTGCAAGCGGCCGAGGCCATCGAGAAAGGTTTGGAACCGGGCCGGATCGAGGTGGCGGCCCAGCGGGTCCAGATCCTCACGGTGCACGCCGCCAAGGGCCTCGAATGGGATGTCGTGGCGATTCCGCATCTGTGCAAGGGAATCTTCCCGGGCGGCAAGGCTGATTCGACGTGGCTGGGCAGCGCGCGGGAACTCCCGGCCAAGCTGCGCGGAGATCTGGCGGTCGCCGCGGAACAGGGCAACGATCATCCCGAAGGCTTTCCGACGCTCGATCTGCACACGGTCGGTGACCGAAAAGAACTCGAGGACAAGCTGACCGAGCACAAGGAGGCAATCGCGCAGCGGCGGCTCGAGGAAGACCGCCGACTCCTCTATGTGGCGCTGACCCGAGCGCGCCACGACCTCTACATCTCGGCGCACCAGTGGTCGGAGACCGGGGACAAGCCGCGCGGCGGATCGGACTTCTTCGCCGAGTTGCTCGCCGAGATCTCCTCGACCATCGCCGACCCCACGGCGAACTCCGACGGCCTCACGGTCGACACCATCGCACCCGACCCGGAGGACGGCGCAGCCAATCCGCTCGCGGAGCATGTGGTGGCCGCGCCGTGGCCGGCGGATCCACTGATCGGACACCGGGATTCGGTGCAGACGGCCGCCGACCTCGTGCTCGCCGAGATCGCCGGCCGCGATCTGCCCACGCTGTTCGACGACGCACCGTCGGCCGAGAGCGGGGCACAGACCGACGATGACGAGGTGGCGGCGTGGGAGGCCGAGGTGTCGGCGTTGCTGGCCGAACACCGGGCCGGGAATCAGGCACTCGTGGAGGTCGAGTTGCCGACCCATCTGTCGGTCAGTCAGCTCGTCGAACTCGACATCGATTCCGATGAGTTCGCGCGCCGGTTGCGGCGTCCGACCCCCTTCCGGCCCAACCCGACCGCACGGCGCGGCACCGCTTTCCACGCCTGGGTGGAGCGATGGTTCGGCGCCACCCGACTCCTCGACATCGACGAACTGCCCGGAGCCGCGGACGCCGCTGCCGCCCCCGACACCGACCTCGAGGCCCTGCGTGAGGCGTTCCTCGCCTCGCCGTGGGCGTCGCGCAGCCCGAGCGAGGTGGAGGTGCCGTTCGAGACAGTGATCGGCGGGATCGTCGTCCGGGGACGGATCGACGCCGTGTTCGCCGAGCCCGACGGCGGCTGGACGGTGATCGACTGGAAGACGGGAGCGGTTCCGGAACCGGCCCGACGCGAATCGTTGTTCGTCCAGCTCGCGGCGTATCGCATCGCGTGGGCGCAGTTGGCCGGGGTGCCGATCGATCGCGTGCAGGCGGCGTTCCACTATGTCCGTTCGGGTCATACCCTGCAAGCCGACCACCTGCCCGACGAAACCGCTCTCGCGGCGAAGCTCGCACCATGAGCTCGATGCGTTAGATTCCTCAGTGTGAGCGAACCGTTCGAGCACCGATGCGGCCATGCGTAACCGCCTGCGCCGACGATTCGCCGGCGAACAACTCGCCGATCGGCCCGATTACGACCTGGTCGGGGTCGTCCGCATCCCGGAGCTGCAGCAGAGCCCTGGCCGTGCCATCGGCAAGCGGGTGGTGTTCGCCATCGTCGCGCTGTTCTTCACCGCAGGCCTGGTCTACCTCGACCGCGACGGCTACCGCGACGTCCAGGACTCGCCGCTGTCCTTCCTGGACGCCATGTACTATTCGGCGGTCACGCTCTCGACCACCGGCTATGGCGACATCACGCCATATACACCCGAGGCCCGGCTCATCAACCTGCTGATCATCACCCCGCTGCGCGTCCTGTTCCTGATCGTCTTGATCGGTACGACACTGGAAGTGCTCACCGAGCGATCGCGGCAAGCCCTCAAGATCCAGCGTTGGAGGAACAACGTGCGCAATCACACCGTCGTCATCGGCTACGGCACCAAGGGCCGCACCGCGGTCGACGCCATGGTCGGGGACGGGATCAAGCCCGCCGAGATCGTGGTCGTGGACGCCAACCCGGACGTACTCGAAGCGGCCGCTGCCGACGGCCTGGTCACCGTGCGCGGCGATGCCACCAAGTCCGATGTCCTGCGTCTGGCCGGTGTCGCCCACGCGTCGAGCATCGTCGTCGCCGCCAATCGCGACGACACCGCTGTGCTCGCCACGCTCACCGCCCGCGAGATCAATCCGCGCGCCAAGATCGTCGCGTCGATTCGGGAATCCGAGAACACCCATCTGATGCGCCAATCGGGCGCCAACTCGGTGGTGGTGTCGTCGGAGACCGCCGGACGGTTGCTCGGGATCGCGACGATGACCCCGTCGGTGGTCGAGGTGATCGAGGATCTCCTGACTCCGGATGCCGGATACGCGATCGCCGAACGTGAGGTCGAACCGTCGGAATCCGGTGGATCGCCCTCGCACACCCGCGACATCGTGCTCGGTGTCGTCCGCAACGGCACACTGCATCGGGTCGACGACGCCGAGGTCGAACAGATCGAGGTCGGCGACCGACTGCTCTATGTGCGCAAGGGGTCGGCGGAGTGAGTCGACGATGAGTGGCGCCGAGTTCAGCCTTCGTCAGCCGCCGCTGCTCTCGCGCGCGGGTTTCGATCGGGCCGACGAGATCCGCGACGATCCGGCGCGGATGTCCGCCGGTTGGCCGAGCGCCCGCGTTCTGCTGATCGACGCGGATGGACGCTACCCGGTCAACGACAGCGGGGGACTGCACTGGATCCCCGCCGCTGACCTTGCGGACGCGCCACCGGGCGACGCGATTCTGCTGGGCGTGGCCGGCGGCGACCTGTGGGCGCGCCGCGTCGACCACATCGACGGGCCGACCGACGACGCCCGACGCGGGGCGGTGCGGCTGTCCGCGGACGAGGCGGGGCTGCTTGCAACTGCTCTCGGCATCCTGAATTGGCATGCGACGGCGAGCTATTCGCCGGTCGATGGGGCAGCGACGGCGCCGGCGCGTGGCGGCTGGGTACGCCGCGGTGTCGACTCCGGACGCGACGAATTCCCGCGCACCGACCCGGCGATCATCACCGTCGTGCACGACGGAGGAGATCGCGTGCTGCTCGGCCGGCAAGCGGTGTGGCCCGAGGGTTGGTATTCGACGCTCGCCGGATTCGTCGAGCCGGGAGAGTCGTTGGAGCAGTGCGTGATTCGCGAGGTCCACGAGGAAGTGGGCATCACCGTCACCGAACCGCGCTACCTCGGCAGCCAGCCGTGGCCGTTCCCGCGATCGCTGATGCTGGGTTTCGCCGCGATCGGCGACCCCGAGCACGAACTGCACTACCTCGACGGCGAGATCGGGCACGCGCAGTGGTTCCACCGCGACGAGGTCCGCGCGGCGCTCGCCCGCGGCGACGATTGGGTGCGACCCGAGGCCGGCGCCGAGACACCTGCAACTGACACCCATCGGCTCCGGCTGCCCGGTTCCATCTCGATCGCGCGGGCGATGATCGAGTCCTGGGCCGCGGGTTGAGGTGGGAACAGTGCGGCACCGCGTGGTGTTATTGACCACATGAGCAATGTGATCGACGACGAGGCCGGCGCGCGGACCTCGGACACTGGTGAACTGACCATGTACACCACCTCGTGGTGCGGCTTCTGTGCGCGACTGAAGACCGGCCTGCGCAGCAGCGGCATCCACTGGCAGGAGATCGACATCGAGCTCAACCCCGACGCGGCCGAGTTCGTGGGCAGCGTCAACGGCGGCAACCACGTGGTCCCGACCGTCCTCTACGCAGACGGCACCACCGCCACCAACCCGTCGATCGCCGAGGTCAAGGCCAAACTGGGCGTCTGATCGTCCCGACCTTCTCCCTCAACCCACCGCTCCCTGAGGTGCTCGAGGCGCTGGCCGAGAGCCTCGAAGGGCCTGGTGAGACAACAACTCCACCTCGCCATGGGCTTTGAGGCTCGCAGGCTCGCACCTCAGCCATCGGTAGGGGCGCCTCGCGCCTTCGCCGGCGGAAGAACGGTGGAAGCAGCATGGCGGGTAAGACGTCGGTGGTGGGTGAGATAGTGGACGGCGTGTCCGATCCGAGTCGTCTTCGCAATGCGCCAACGCAGGCCGCAGGCCTCGATCCCGAGCAGAGTGCTGCGGTCCTCGCGCCTCGCGGTCCGGTGTGTGTTCTGGCCGGTGCCGGAACCGGCAAGACGCGTACGATCACCCGGCGGATCGCGCATCTGATCGAGAGCGGCCAGGTCAATCCGGGCCAGGTACTCGCGGTGACGTTCACTGCTCGCGCCGCGGGTGAGATGCGGACGCGGCTCCGCTCGCTCGGAGTGGGTGGCCCGCGCGGCACCGACAGCGTTGCCGCCCAGACCTTTCACGCCGCAGCGATGCGCCAACTGCGTTACTTCTGGCCGCGAGCGTTCGGCAGCGCGCGGTGGGAACTGCTCGACAACAAGTTTCCGGTCGTCTCACGGTCGGCGCGACGCGCCCGACTCGACACCTCGACAGACACCGTGCGCGACCTCGCGTCGGAGATCGAGTGGGCCAAGGCGTCGCTGATCGATCCCGAGCACTATGCGGAGGCGGCGTTGCGCGTCGGCCGCGACACCCCGGCACCGCCCTCCCAGGTGGCTGCGGTGTACGGGCATTACGAGGATGCCAAGGTGTCGGCGGACGGTGACCGGATGCTCGACTTCGACGATCTGCTGATCTACATGACGCAGATCCTGGCCGCCGATCCTGGTGTGGCAGAAGAGTTCCGGTCACGCTACCGGTGTTTCGTCGTCGATGAGTACCAGGACGTGACCCCGGTACAGCAGGGTTTGCTCAACGCATGGCTGGGCGACCGGGACGACCTGACCGTCGTCGGCGACGCCAACCAGACGATCTACACGTTCACCGGCGCGACGCCGTCGTACCTGCTGGATTTCGGCCGTCGGTTCCCGGATGCGACGGTGGTCCGCCTGGAACGCGACTACCGGTCGACGCCGCAGGTCGTCGATCTCGCCAACCAGGTGATCGGGGCTGCGCGCGGGCGGATCGCCGGTACACGGCTCAAGCTGGTCGGGCAGCGGCAGGCGGGCCCCGAGCCGCAATTCGCTGAGTACGACGACGAACCGGCCGCCGCATCGGCGGTGACCGCTGAGATCGCGCGCCTGGTGGATTCGGGGGTGTCACTCGCCGAGATCGCAATCCTCTACCGCGTCAACGCCCAGTCGGAGAGTTATGAAGAGGCGCTGACCGAGGCGGGGATTCCGTATCAGGTGCGCGGCGGGGAGGCGTTCTTCACCCGGACCGAGATCCGGCAGGCGATGCGGCAGCTCACCGTGATGGCCGGACGTGAACTGCCGGCCGACGCCGAGGTTGCCACCGTCGTGCGCGCGGTTCTCGCCGAGCTGGGTTTGTCCGACGAAGAACCGGCCGGTGCGCAGGCACGTAGCCGGTGGCAGTCGTTGCGCGCCTTGGAGATGCTGACCGCCGACATGGTCACGGAGAATTCCGACCTCACGCTGCCTGAACTCGTCGCCGAACTGTCGGTGCGTGCGCAGGCGCGGCAGCCGCCGACCGTCCAGGGCGTCACCTTGTCGTCGTTGCATGCGGCCAAGGGACTCGAATGGGATGCGGTGTTCCTGGTGGGACTGACCGACGGTTCGCTGCCGATCAGCCAGGCGATCAAGGCCTCGGCCGACGAGATCGAAGAGGAGCGGCGCCTGTTCTACGTCGGGGTGACCCGGGCGCGCGAGCATCTGCACCTGTCGTGGGCACTGGCCCGTAACGAGGGCGGCCGCCCGCGACGCCGTTCGCGTTTTCTCGCCGACCTGGTGCCCGACGACTCTCCGGCCTCCCGTGTTGCGCCGGAGCGTAAGTCACGGCGAGGCCCGGTGTGCCGCGTGTGCGGGACTCGGTTGATGGATTCCACCGCGACGCTGCTGGGCCGATGCGCGGACTGTCCGTCCGACCTCGACGAGGGTCTGCTGGTGGCGCTCAAGGAGTGGCGCCGCGATCGGGCGCAGACGAAGAAGGTGCCGGCCTATGTGGTGTTCTCCGACAAGACGCTGACCGCCATCGCCGAGCAACGTCCCACCGACACCGCCGCGCTGGTGTCGATCTCCGGGATTGGTGCGCAGAAGCTCTCCGAGTACGGCGAGGAGATCTTGGATTTGGTGAAAACCGCAGGTCAAAAATAGGTTGTGCGATCCTGCGGACACCACCTACCCTGGTTGAGTCAGCACGGGGTGACAGGTGCGTGTCCATCGCATCGCAGGAGCTCACGTGGAAGCCATCGAGAAGGAAAGGAGCGGACAAGTGAACGGAATCAATATGTATCTGGCCGGCGGTAGCTGCCTGCCTGTGGCCAAGCCGTGTGCGGCACCCATCAGCGGTGTTGCGGCTGTCGATACCCGGATTCGTCGCGACCGCTCCTGGGCGGTCGCAGTACCGCGTTCGATGGCCCTCCATCTGGCGGCAACGCATGCAGCGTTCGCCGGAGCACCGGCCGCCGAAGCACGAGCGCTAGAGCGGTTCCCCGTGCAGCATCGAAGTTCATGGAGTAGTTGACTCCACGACATTCGGGCCACGGGCGAATCGCAGAAGCGAACCCGTGGCCCTTTTTGTGAAGCCCCACACGGTTCTCATCTCACGATGAGAAGCGAAGCGGCTCTCCCACATTGAGGACTCGGGTCGGAGAACACCCAAGTATCACGAGCAGATGTGGAGAGCAGAATGACTGTCGAATGCGTTCTCGAATCCTGTCTTTCGGCGAACCGCGTGTCGGTTGGCCGATTGGACCTGCCCTGCCAGGTGGCCGATGCAGACCTGTGGTTCGCCGAGGACCCGCGCGACCTCGAGCGCGCAAAGGAACTGTGCGCCGAGTGCCCGTTGCGGACGCAGTGCTTGCAGGCTGCGATGGATCGGGCCGAGCCCTGGGGTGTCTGGGGCGGGGAGATCTTCGAGCGCGGCACCGTCATCGCGCGCAAGCGGCCGCGTGGCCGCCCGCGTAAGACGGTCGCGTGAGAAGTGAAGAATCGGTTGCCATGGCGCTCGGAAAGCGAGCGCCATGGCAACCGATTGCTATTCGTCGAGGTTCGGGCGACGTCAGGCCAGGCCCGGAACCCACTTTTCCATGATGGCGCGGTACGGTGCGTTTGCCTCGAGCTGTGATGCGATGCCCACGCAGCCGCCGAGTACCCGGAAAACCATGACGAAACGCTTGGGCACGTTGAGATTTCGCGATGTCTTGTACACGTCACCCCGGACGTCGGTGGCCTTGCCCGCCGCGCGCTGCATCCACTTGCGGGTGAAGTGGAACGACTCGGTGTACAGCGGATCGACGTAGGGCTTCAGGTAGGCCTCGATGTCGGCGGCCTCCACCTTGTCGGCGCGGGACGCCAGAATGAAGTCCGACTCCACCATCAGCTCTTTGAGTTCGGCGTACTTCTTGTCGCGGGCCAGTCGCAGGATTGGTCCGGTCTCCGGCGGCAGTCCGCCGGGGTAGTGGCCGACCGCGCCGAAGTCGAGCACACCGAAGCGGCCGTCGTCGGCGATGAAGAAGTTGCCGGGATGCGGGTCGCCGTGGAGCAGACCCAACCGGAATGGTGAGCTCACCTCGAACTCGGCCATCCGTGCGGCGGCGGCATCGCGCGTCGCCTGGTCGCCGGTGGTGATGATCTTCGACAGCGCAGTGCCTTCGACCCATTCGGAGACGACCACCTTGGGCGCGCTCGCCACGACCTTGGGGATGAGGAACTGCTCGTCGCCGTCGAACTCTTTGGCGAAAGCACGCTGGTTGTCGGCCTCACCGAGATAGTCCAGTTCGGCCTCGGTCCGGTCGATGAGCTCGTCCATCATCGCCTTGACGTCGGTGCCGGGCGAGAGTTTCTGCAGCAGACCCGACATGCGCGACAGGGTCTTGAGGTCGGCCTTCAAGGCGTGGTCGGCGCCCGGGTACTGCACCTTCACTGCGACGGTGCGCCCGTCGGACCACACGCCCTTGTGGACCTGCCCGATACTCGCCGAAGCGGCCGGGGTGTCGGAGAACTCCTCGAAGCGTTCGCGCCAGCGGGTGCCCAGCTGTTGGTCGAGGACCTTGTGGACCTTGTCCGCCGACATCGGCGGTGCGTCGGCCTGCAGCTTGGTGAGTGCCTCGCGGAATGGCTCCCCGAACTCGTCGGGAATGGCGGCCTCCATGATGGAGAGCGCCTGGCCCACCTTCATGGCCCCGCCCTTGAGTTCGCCGAGAACCGAGAACAATTGCTCGGCGGACTTCTCCAGCAACTCCTGATTGACTTGGTCTTTGTCCTTGCCGACCATGCGCTTGCCGAAGCCTGCGGCCGCGCGGCCGGCCATTCCGATGGGGAGAGACGCCAGCTTCGCGTTGCGCCGACCCTGCCCCCTGGTGATGTCGGTCATAGCATCCTTTCCCCGTCAAGAATAGATGACGGACCCTCATGTTCGGCGCGGGGGCGACATTCGCACAGCGGGTGCGGCGGCCACTGCGTGAACTCGATGCGTGCCGTGTCCGGCCGGAACTCGAGGACCCTGTCGAACAGTAGCGGTCGCGAACCGTCCGACGCCGGACGGACACGGCCCGGGTTCTGCAGGGCTGTGCAGAGTTGCTCGATCTGGACATGCGCGAGTGCTGCGGTGGTGCGGATAGTTGCCGAACTCGCGTAGCCGGGCTGCCGGACGAGTTGCGCGGCGAGCAACGGCCAGTCGGGTTCCATCGTGGTGCGGTGGTGGTCGGCGCACCGCAGGCAACTGGACATGCCGGGGAGAACGAGCGGGCCGACAACACCGACGCCATCACGAACCCGGACCTGGAGGTGGGGAATGCGTAGTCGTGCCAGGGCGCTCGTCAAGCTCGGATCGTGCACCAGGAAGTCGGTCAGGACAACAAGATTCGTGTCCCAGGTCTCGATGGCTCCGGCGCCGGGGCGTCGTGCGGTGTGGCGTGCGGAGATCCCCGTCTCCGACAGCAGCGAACCGATCAGATCGGCCAGTGGCCCTTGCCCGTGAATACGTACGCGCAGTGCGGGTTCGGCGGACGCGGCCGCCGGCACGCGCGCTTTTCCGGCGGACACCAGGCGCGACAGGATCTCGTCGACGTCGGCGGTGTTGAGACCCGCGGCCCGGATACGCATGGCGACGTCCTCCGGGCGGCAGGGCTGCTGCATGGAACGCAGCAGGTCCGCCACCGCGGATGCCTGCACTTGGGCGTCGACGTCGATGACGAGACTGTCGGCCGGATCGGTGCCGATGTGTACCCGATTGGCCGGGCGCACGAGAATCGGTGTTCCGGGCTGGATCATCGGAAGCGTGGCCGGTCGGGTCTCCATGACCAGACTCTGCCAGGCTGCGGCGCGTCGAATCAGTGTGGCGGCGAGTTATCCACAGGCATGGCTCCCGCGTCGACGACTATGGAGTCTTCGGCGGGTCGTCGGACTCGCCCGAGGTGTCGTCGTCGCGTTCGGCCGCCAACGTCCGCTCGAGTTCGGCGATCGGGTCGTCGAGGGCTCCGGTGTCACCACCGATGACCCGGTCGATGAATGCGGCCGGTTGGTCGAGATCTTCGCCGTCGGGCATGAGGTCGGGATGTGCCCAGACGCCGTCGCGGGTCGCGATGTCGGAGGCATCGAGCAGCTTGCGCCACAGATCCGACGCCTCACGCACCTTTCGTGGGCGCAGTTCCAGTCCCACCAGGGTCGCGAAGGTCTGCTCGGCGGGTCCGCCCGACGCCCGACGCCGACGCATGGTCTCGGTGAGCGCGCCGGTACTCGGGATCCGGTCACCGAGTGCCTGACCGACGACCGATTCGACCCACCCTTCGATGAGTGCGAGCAAGGTCTCGAGCCGGTTGAGTGCGGCCTTCTGCTCGGGTGTCGTGGTCGGCTCGAACGACGCCGACGACCCGATCAGCTCCTCGAGTTTGCCGGGGTTGGAGAACAGTTCGGTGGGGTCGATGCTCGACGTCGCGTCAGCGATTCCGCTGAAGTCGACACTGATCCCGCGGGCGTATTCCTCCACGGTGGACAGCAGTCGTTGGCGGAGCCACGGAACGTGCGTGAACAAACGGACGTGGGCGGCCTCGCGCGCGGCGAGGAACACGATGATCTCTTGCGCGGGCTGCTCGAGACCTTCGGCGAACTTCGCGATCGCCTCGGGGAGGAGTACCGCCACACCCTCGGCTGCCAACGGGAGGCCGATGTCGGTGGAGGTGAGCACCTCCTTGGCGAGCTGTCCGAGACCCTGCCCGAGTTGGGTACCGAAGGCCATGCCGCTCATCTGGGTGAGCATGCCCATCATCGGCCCGGCGAACTGTGCGGCCTCCGCGGGCAGGTTGTCCTGCCACGTCCGGGCGAGCTGCTCGGCGACCGGATTGCACAGGCCCTTCCATGTGGGCAGCGTCTCTTCGAGCCACTGCACGGGGGTCCACGCCACCGACTGCGACACTCCGCTGGGCAGGGTGGTCGCGTCGTCGAGCCAGACGTCGGCAAGACGCACGGCGTCGGCGACGGCGCCGGTCTCCTTGGCGAGAACGGGTGTGAACGAACCGATCTGCTGACGAGCCAAGTTGGTCGCGACCTGGTAGTTCACCGGTCCCTGGCCGCCGCCGGTCATGCCGGCGCCCATGCCGCTGAGCATGCTGCCCAGTTGGGAGAACATCTGACCCAGCGCAGCCGGATCCATCGACGACGGGTCGAATCCGGCCGGTCCGTCGGATTCTTTGCGGCGGTCGTCGTCGTCACCGGACGACGAGAAGCCGAAGGGCAGGTCACTCATGCCATCCACGGTACCGCTCGAATACCGCCAGATCGGGGGTGAGGTGTTCGCGTTGAGCGTAGTGCGCTCAAGACATGCGGGGGTGCCGGTGGAATCGCTAACGTGAGCGGAATGACGCTGCAGGCCCAGTACCGCCGGATCGCCACGGTCGCGGTGACCACGCTGGTACTCGTCGTACTTCTCGTGCTCGGCACCCAGGTGCTCGTGCCCTACGTCGCGCTCGGGCCCGGGCCGACGCTGAACACGCTCGGGACCGCGCAGGTGAAGGGGCAGGACGGCAAGGTTCAGACGCTCCCGATCGTCGACATCCAGGGTGCCCAGCTCGACCCGACGACCGGAAACCTGAACCTGACCACCGTGTCGGTGACCGACGGTTTGAGTCTCTTCGAAGCGATGGGCAAATGGCTGTCCGGCGAGTACGCACTGCAGCCACGCGACCGCATCTACGACCCGGACAAGACCACCGACCAGGTGCGTGAAGAAAACGCCCAGCAGATGACCGGGTCGGAGGACGACGCGACCGCAGCGGCGCTGCGGTTCCTCAACCGGCCGACCAAGCTGGTGATCGGCACGATAGTGTCAGGCGGACCGTCATCGACCGTCCTGAAACTCGGTGACCAGGTGAATCGCGTCGGCGGCACTCCTGTCGTGACCGCCGAGGACTTCGACAACGCGGTGGAGAAGGCTCCCGTCGGCAAGCCCCTCACGCTCGACATCGTGCGCAACAACGTTCCGTCGGCAGTCTCGGTGATTCCGCGATCCGACGCGCGCGAACCCAGCAAGGCGAACATCGGGGCCGACGGGGCGGTCGTCAACGCCGACCCCGGGCTCAAGATCACCTACTCCGTCGGCGACATCGGCGGACCGTCGGCCGGAATGATGCTGTCGCTGGCCGTCATCGACAAGCTCAGCCCCGGCGAACTCACTCACGGAAAGTTCATCGCCGGCACCGGCACGATCACCGACACCGGAGTGGTCGGGCCGATCGGCGGCATCACCCACAAGACCCGCGCCGCCCGAGACGCCGGGGCGACCGTCTTCCTGGTGCCCGGCAGCAACTGTTCCGAAGCCGCCTCCGACAAACCGGACGGCCTCGAGTTGGTGAAGGTCGACTCCCTGCAAGGCGCGGTCGACTCCCTCAACGCCCTCGGAGCCGGACGGCCGGTCACGCACTGCTGATGCGGGTCGGGGGCTCGCCTCAGGCGTCCGGCTCGAACGTCGCGGCAAGCGCTTCGACGAGGTCGACGGCGAGGTCGGGGTGGGTCAGCAACTCGTCGGACGCGGGTTCGGTGAGCAGTCGCATCATCGCGAGGCGCGGTCCGTCGCGCAGCACGCCGACGGCGAGCCGGGCGGGCTGCTCGGCTTGTCGCGACGCCGCGTCGGCGGGCGGTGCGACGGTGATCTGGGTGGTCAGCACAGCGCCGGTGACCGCCTCCGGCCAGGCTGCGGTGGCCAGGAATTCGTCGAGGTCGTCGATCTCCTGCTGGACGGGGCTCAGTTCGGACGCGTCGTCGTCGGCGACGAGACCGGGTTCCAATTCGGCCAGCACCGACGTCGGGACCAGCGAGAACACGGCCGGTTGCGCACCGAGCCCCGCGGTGTGGTCGATGACTTCTCGCATCGCCGAACCGAGTGCATCGGGGGAGAATCGTCGAGGCGTCATCCCGTCATCATTCCCTCCACAGCCAGTTGGCAGGGAACCCACACGCGAATGTGATCGTTATGACGTTTCGAGCGGTCAGTAGAGTGGGCGCAACGACACTCGGCGCGACCGGCCGGAAGATCCAGCCGACGTCATGTCCGGATTGAGAATTTTGGAGAGTGGGTCAGGTGGGCGTTCGCGGGCCGGCAGGGATGCCGACACTGTCACGCAGGAGCAAGATCGCCATTGGGATCGGCGTCGGCATTCTGGTGCTGCTGCTCGTCGGGCCACGGTTGGTGTCGATCACCACCGACTGGCTCTGGTACAAGGACCTCGGCTACTCGCAGGTGTTCTCGACCATCGCCTGGACCCGCATCATCCTGTTCCTGATCACCACGATCGTGGTCGGCGGTCTGATCTTCGGCGCGATAGCGGTGGCCTACCGATCCCGACCGGTGTTCGTGCCGACGAGCGGACCCGCCGATCCGCTGGCGCGCTATCGGACGGCGATCATGGCGCGGGTCCGATGGTTCGGCATCGTGCCCGCGGTGATCATCGGCGCGCTCGCCGGGCTGGTGGCCCAGGGTTCGTGGGCGACGGTGCAGGTCTTCTTGCACGGCACGGACTTCGGTGTCCGCGATCCGCAGTTCGGTCTCGACATCGGCTTCTACGCTTTCGATCTGCCGTTCTACCGGTTTGTCCTGAATCTGCTGTTCGTGGTCGTGGTGATCGCATTCATCGCGAACCTGGTGACCCACTATCTGTTCGGCGGAATCCGGCTCGGTGGCGGCAGCGGAGCGCTGACCACGGCCGCGCGCATCCAGCTCGCCGTGCTGGCCGGAACCTTCTTGCTACTCAAGGCCGTTGCCTACTGGTTCGACCGGTACTCTTTGCTGAGCAGCGACCGCAAGGCCGAGATCTTCCCGGGCGCCGGCTACACCGACATCAACGCGGTGCTGCCGTCGAAGCTGATCCTCATGTCCATCGCCATCATCTGTGCGGTGGCGTTCTTCGCCGGGGTTGTACTGCGTGACTTGCGTATTCCGGCGCTGGCGACGGTGCTGATGTTGTTCTCGGCGCTGCTGATCGGCGTCGGGTGGCCGCTCGCGATGGAGCAGTTCTCGGTGAAGCCGAACGCCGCGCAGAAGGAATCCGAATACATCCAGCGCGCGCTCGACGGGACGCGTCAGGCCTACGGCATCGGCCAAGACAATGTCGAGTACCAGCGGGACTGGACCGCCCAACCGGCCACTGCGACAACGGTGAACGCAGACACCACGACACTGTCGAACATTCGTATCCTCGATCCGAATGTGGTGTCGCCGACGTTCCGTCAGCAGCAGCAGCGCCGCAACTTCTACGGTTTCCCGACTCAGCTTGCCGTCGACCGGTACCGGGTCGACGGACAGTTGCGCGACTACGTCGTGTCGGTCCGTGAACTCGACCCCAGCCAGTACCAGGGCAACCAGACCAACTGGCTCAACAAGCACCTCGTATTCACCCACGGCGACGGATTTGTCGCAGCGCCGGCCAACCGTGTCCGCGAACCGGTGAACGACAACGACGACAACGACATCGACAGCGGCGGTGATCCGCTGTACTTCGTCACCGACACCACCAACGTCAACAACGCCGAGCATCAGCAGGACGCGCCGATCGTGGTGAAGCAGCCGAGGATCTACTTCGGCGAGTTGATCGCCAAGGTCGATCCCGACTACGCGATCGTCGGCTCCAACAATGGTCAGCCGCGCGAGTTCGACGGCGGCAGCGACGACGGCGCGCGTTACACCTACACGGGCACCGCCGGTGTGGGACTGGGCAATTGGTTCACCCGCGCGATGTATGCGGTGAAGTTCACCGAGCGCAACTTCATCCTGTCGAGCGAGATCACCGACGCGTCGCGGATCATCTACAACCGCGACCCGCGGGACCGGGTGAAGAAGGTCGCGCCGTGGCTGACTGTCGACTCCAAGACATACCCGGCGGTGATGGCCGATGGCTCGATCAAGTGGATCGTCGACGGCTACACCACGCTCGACAACTACCCGTACTCGCAGCCGACGTCGTTGCAGAGTGCGACCGCCGACGCCCAGGACCTCAATCCGGGACAGACGGGTCGCACCCAGGTCAACAAGACGATCGGGTATGTCCGCAACTCGGTGAAGGCGACCGTCGATGCCTACACCGGTGAAGTGACGCTGTACGAGTTCGACACCAAGGATCCGGTTCTGAGGACCTGGCGAAAGGTGTTCCCGGGCACGGTGAAGAGCCGCGCCGAGTTCGACCAGAACACATCGCTGCGCGAGCATGTGCGCTACCCCGAAGACATCTTCAAGATCCAGCGGTCGCTGCTGACGCAGTACCACGTCGATTCACCGCAGACCTTCTTCCAGGGCAACGACCGTTGGTCGGTTCCGCCGGACCCCACCAATTCCGATGCCGCACAACGCGGTCTGGACCAGCCGCCGTATTACTTCGTGGCCAGGGACCCACGCACGCAGCAGGCGTCGTTCCAGTTGACCTCGGTGCTGAACCGTCTCGACCGGCCCATCCTGGGTGCATACGTGACCGTGTCGTCCGAGCCGGGAAGCTATGGGCAGATCACCGTCAAGGAACTGCCGGGCAACAACCAGCGGTCGGGTCCCGTGCAGGCGTTCAACCCGATGAAGGCCGACGGGCGTGTGGCGCAATCGCAGCGCGACCTCCAGGCCACCGCGACGGTGACCTTCGGTAACCTGCTGACACTTCCGGTGGGGGACAACGGGATTCTGTACGTGGTCCCGATGTACGCGCAGGCGCAGGCGGCCGAGGCGTTCCCGCGCCTGTTCCGGGTAATCACCCGCTACGAGCCGGGTAATGGGCAGTCGAGCATCGGTTATGCGACGACCACTGCGGAGGCGTTGCGACAGGTCGGCATCAACCCGGGTGCTGTCGGGATTCCCGAACCGGCACCGACCGACACCGACAACCAGCCACAGCCTCAACCGCAGCCGCAACCGCAGGGAGGGCAGCCGACTGCCGCCCAGCGGGATGCGGTCAAGGCCATGGACGAGGCATTGCAGAAGCTGACACAGGCGCAGACCAGTGGCGATTTCCAGGCCTATGGCGCGGCACTCGAACAGCTGAAACGTGCTGTCGCACAGTACGAGGCGGCTCAGCCGGCGGGTTGATCAGGCGTAGCTAGTGCGAGGAAGCGCTTCTACCGATGGCTGAGGTGCGAGCCCCCTACCGCTGGCTGAGGTGTGAGGAGCGCAAGCGACGAGCCTCGAAGCCCCTGGTGAGATGACGATGTTGTCTCGCCAGCCCTTCGAGGCTCGCAAGTTCGCGCCTCAGGGAGCGGATGGGTCGCGCAGGGAGCGGAGGGCTGGGTCGCTCAGGGCGCGGCGGAAACTCAGTCGCGGTACTCGTGCAAGTAGCGGTCGGTCTCGGCCGGGGTGTTGTCGGGTATCACCGGTGAGTGGTGGTAGCGGTGGATCAGCGACGTGAAGATCGTGACGGCGCCCGCGAACGCGGCGACCATCCCCAATCCGCACAGGATCGCCGGGCCGGTGTTGCCGGCCGCCATGGCGACCAGCCACAGTGCGGCGAGGGCGAACCCACCGAGGATGAGCAGGAACGCGACGATGCTCATCGGATGATTGCCGTGGCTCTCGTGCCGGTGCGGGTGATGCGTGGTCATGGTGCCTCCTCGGGTGGTCGTCGGCGCGCCTATTGTACTCGAAATGTGACATCGGTCACAGGAGTATCACGCAGTCGGGTTGCTCGCATATGTCGATGTTGCGGGGTCGGTTTCGCCGGCGATTGACGTCGAAGGGAGTCGGGGTGAGTCGCGTTTTCCCAGTTCAGGCGACATCTAGGTATCGATTTGCACCGCAGGCGAACGTATGTGTAACGTGGTGTTCACCAACGCGGGGTGGAGCAGCTCGGTAGCTCGCTGGGCTCATAACCCAGAGGTCGCAGGTTCAAATCCTGTCCCCGCTACCACGATGAGAACCCCCGTCCGGCACATCCGGGCGGGGGTTTTCTGATTCTGTTGGCCCCGTTCCATCGATCGGGGGAGTCACCGACATCATCGGGAGTGCTGTGGCCGAGGCCGACGTCGACCGCACCCAGCCTTGGCTTGTGTTGCTTGCGGCAATTGGCACAGGAGTGACCGCCGCTGTCTATGCTGCCCTGCTGTGGAACGTCCGTACCAAGGCGTTCTTTGCTGCCGGGGGCTGAGCTTGCCCAGTCGCGGTGGATCCGCGACTGTCCGACGGGAGTCAGAGGCTCAGGCGCACACCGATTCCCTCGATCAGCGCCTCCAGGCCCCAATCGAACGCCTCGGTTGGCAGGTCCGCGACCTCGTCACTCAAGGCGTACTGCAGCGGCTGCTCGTCCGGATCGAGCCGTGCGCGTCGATCGTCCGCGGTGAAGCGGTCATGCCCCGGGGTGGGGTGTCGGTGCTGTTCTTCCACGACGAAGCCACTCACGAAGACGTTGACCGTCTGCAATGCGCGCTGAGCGTCGACCGGTGACATCCCGGCCTCGACGAGAACCCGCACCGGCTCTTCGAGACTGCGCAGCGCTTCGTCGTCGACGAGGGTGGTGCCCGACACCAGCTTGGCGCCGTCGCGGAACGACAGCAGCGTGCGCCGGATGTGATGGGCGCTGGTGCGGAGCAGCACCCGCCAATCGGCTCGTGCCTCAGGTGATATCGGCTCGGCCAGCATTTCCGCGATGATGCGCGACGCCATCGAATCCTGCAGATCGGACATGTCGCGGAAGTGGTAGTAGAGCGCGCCGGCCCGAACGCCCAGGCGTGCGGCCAGGGCTCGCGCGGTGATGCCGTCCAAGCCGCTCTCGGCGAGCTGCTCGAACGCCGCGTCGACGATCGCTTCGCGGCTGAGGGTGGTGCGCGCCATTGCGTGTCCTTGAGCTCCCTTGACTTCTGAACAATGTTCAACAACACTAGCAGACGAGTATTTGAACACTGTTCAGGAGCGAATCATGAAAGCTGCAGTCGTCACCGACTTCACCAAGCCACCCGCCTGCGCGGACTTTCCCGACCCCGCCGTGTCCGACGGACTCGTCGAGGTCGAGATGCTCGCCGCCGGAGTCCACCAGCTCGTCAGGTCTGTCGCGAGCGGCGCCCACTACTCGTCCGGCGACGAGTTGCCCTTCGTCGCCGGCGTCGATGGCGTTGGCATCATCGACGGGCAACGCGTGTACACCGGAGGTTGTCCGGACCCGTACGGCACCATCGCCGAGCGCACCGTCGTCCCGCGCGGCTTCGGAATCCCGGTCCCGGACGTCCTGGCGACCGAGGTTGCTGCGGCCATCGTCAATCCCGCGATGTCGTCGTGGATGCCGCTCGTCACGTGTGGTGATGTCGTGAAGGGCGGCACGGTCGCGGTGTTGGGCGCGACGGGAACGTCTGGGTCCCTCGCCGTCCGGATCGCGTTGCACTTCGGTGCCAAGCGCGTCATTGCCCTGGGCCGCAACGCTGATGTGCTTGCACGCGTTGCCGACGATCCGCGCGTGGTGGCGGTGTCGCTGATTCACGACGACCCTGCCGAGAGTCTCGCGGCGGCCTTCGCCGACGGCATTGATGTGGTTCTCGACTATCTGTGGGGACCGGTGGCCGAGATGGCGCTTGGAGCCCTCCGGGCGCACAGCCTCACCGAAAGTCGTTCTCCCGTGCAGTATCTCCAGATCGGGGCGGTCGCGGGCCGCGACATCGCGCTCGACGCGGCAATCCTACGTGCACGGCCGATCTCGATTCGCGGTTCCGGTGGTGGTTCCATCGATCCGATGCTGATGCTGCGGGAACTCCCGAGTATTCTGGATTATGCTGCAAGCGGCGAACTTTCGATCAACGTGCGGACGGCACCGCTGAGCGACGTAGCCGAAGCGTGGGTCGACGACCGGCCGGGCCGGCTTGTGATCACCATGGGTGGCTGAAAGCCTCCCGAGGAATTTTCGAAGGATCCTTGCGCGTGTCGGGTTGACCGCGTAACCTCGAACAGGTATTCGAATGGCGCTTGGGGGAGGTGCGTGGGGGTGGCGGAGATTTCGGGGGATTCTGGTTCTGGTTCTCGCGTGCCGGATGAGCGTCGTGCGAGTCCTGCGTTGTATGGGCCTGGCGCCGCGTGGAATTCGCGGTTGGTGGGGGTGCCGCGGGATTTCGACGAGTTGATGTCGGTGCGCGCGGAGACCGAGCATCCGGATTCTGATGGTGCGCCGTCGGGTCGGGATGATGTGGTCGATCTGTATCGGCAGTTGCATGGTTTGTTGGATCGCATCGATGCGGTCGACACCACCGGTAATACGTCTGCGGAGGTCGTGGAGGTGGCCGGGGAGCATGAGCGTGCGGTGCGTCGGATGGCGTGGTCGGGTCATCGTCGGGTGATGGACGTCTCGGACCGGGACGCGTTCCGTTTGGTGGGTGATACGTCGGTGCACTCGTTTCTGACGACGCGTCTGCGGGTGACGCAGCCGCGGAAGCGGATAGCGGAGATGGCGGCGGTGGCCCGGCATTTCTCGGTGTATGGCGAACTGCTGCAACCGAAACGGCCGTATCTGGCCGAGGCGGTGGCGCAGGGTGCGGTGGGTGCCGATCATGTGCATGCGGTGTTGGACACCTTGGACAAGATCCCGGCGGCGATCCCTGCGGATGTGGTGGAGGCGGCGGAGCGGGACATGGTCGACTATGCGCGTGAGTTCACGCCGAAGGAGATCACTGCGTTGGGGACCCGGGTGTTGGCGCATCTGGATCCGGATGGCACGTTGACCGATGACTCCGATCGCGCGCGGCGGCGCGGGGTGTCGTTGGGGCGGCAGGATTCTCAGTTGATGTCGAAGCTGAGTGGACAGTTGGATCCGTTGACCCGGGCGATGTTCGACACGGTGTTGACGGCGTGGGCGGTCAAGGGGATGAACAATCCGGCCGATGAGACGCCGTTGCAGGGGTCGAAAGACGATGTCAGTGCCGAAGAGTTGGCGGCGGCGGCCGAGCGGGATGACCGGTGCCCGGCGCAGCGCAATCACGATGCGTTTCGGGCGTTGTTGCGGGCGGCGTTGGATGGGAAGCTGTTGGGCAGCTCGGTGAATGGGTTGCCGCCGCATGTGATTGTGAAGATCACCGATGCCGAGTTGGCCGAGCGCGCGGGGTTTGGTCGGACGGCGACGGGTACGGATCTGCCGATCGAGGACGTTATCGCGTTGGCCGCGGAGGCCCAGCTGCATTTGGCGGTGTTCTCGGAGGTGACGGGTCAGCCGTTGTATTTGGGGACGGCGCAACGGTTGGCGTCGCGGTCGCAGCGGTTCTTGTTGTTTGCCCATCATGATGGGTGCGCGTGTCCCGGGTGCAGTGTGCCGGCGGCGAAGGTGCAGATTCATCACGCGGACAAGGACTGGGCCGATGGCGGGGTGACCGACATCGATACGTTGGGTCCGGCGTGTGGTCCACATAATCGGGTGGTGGGTCCGGAGCCGGGGCAGTACACCACGCATGTGGTCAAGGAGGGTCCGGATGCCGGGCGTACGGCGTGGACGTTGAATCCGCAACCCGGTGCGCCTCCGAATCCGGCGCGGATCAACCGGGTGCACGATGTGCCGCAACAGGTCACGGCGTTGGTGCGCCGTAAGCATCGGTTGCGGCCACCCGGCCGGGACGACACCACCACACCCCCGATCGATATTCGGGAGAATCAACGCCAACGACGGTTGGTCACGGCGGGTTGGAGCGTGCGCCGGGTGCGGTTTCCGGTGGAGTAGCGAGTGGTCAAGCGGCGATGTTGTCTCGCCAGGGGCTTCGAGGCTCGCAAGCTCGCACCTAGCCGGCGGGACGTGCTCGCGTCAGGCGTGTGAGGGCTTGTACAGCCATTCGTTGAGGGAGTAGTCGGTCTTCAGGCTGCCTTGTGCGACTAGGAACGCCTTGGTGCCCTCGAGGAGTCGGACGCCGGCGGCCGGGAATGGTTCGGGGGCATAGCCTCCCGGGTTGGCGGCGGCGCGGATGTCGGCCGGGTTGGCCTTGGAGTTCTTGATCTCGAACGCGAGGTACTCGTCCCAGTGCGCCTTCGCGTAGATGACGGAGTCCGCGATCAGCTTTTGCCACGCTGCGCCGAAGTCGGGCTGCTTGGCGAGGAACGGGTTGGCCGCCACCGACACGCTCGTGCCGGCCAGCCCCGGATGGTTGGTGTAGACCGAATCCACCAGGCGGTATCCCTTGCGCTGGAACGACTGCAAGGCGACCGACGGGATCACCCCGGGCAGAGCCGCGCCGGCGATCTCGCCGGTACTCAACGGACCTTCCTGGTCGGCGGGATACAGATGGACCAGCTGAGCGGTGATGCCCTCCTGCTGCAGCGCACCCTGCAGGTACCGATCGATGTAGGAGCCCTTCGGGACGCCGATCTTCTTGCCGGCCAGATCCTTCAAGGACTTGATCGACGGATCTTTCACGACCACACCGGCGTCGTTGTTGAACTGTGTGATGGCCAGCAGTCGTGTGTCGAGGCCGCTGCCCTTGGCGACGAGTGCCGGTGTGTCCCCGTAGTTCCCGACGTCCAGGCGGCCGCCGAGCAGCGCCTGGTTGAGGTCGGGGCCGTTGGGGAAGCTGTACACCTCCACCGCGTCGACCCCGAGCGGCTTGAGCGCGTTGAGGAGTTCACCTCGGCTGTGGGCGAATCCGAGCGGCCCGGTCAGGACGTTGACCGAGCCGATGACACCGATCCGCAGCGTTCCGATCACGTCCCGTTGTGCGCTCGACGACTGGTCGGTGCAGCCGGCCAAGGAGAGGCCGACGAGGGCAGCCAGTATCAGCCCGACCAGTGGCGTGCGGGCAAGGAACAGCGCGAAACGACGAAGGAGATGCATAAACAGGGTTCCTAAGCTTGGGAAGCGAACAGAGGTAGGTCAGGGATGGCGCAGTCGTTCGGGTCGACGTGGGGGCGGATCACCATGCGGGATCTCCGGTCCGACGGCCACCAGACTGCCTGGCCTGCGGCCCTTGCCCCAGCCGAGGCGCTCACGATAGCTGCCGACCAGGTCTTCGGGAGCGGTGAATCCGTCACCGACGGGGGTGGATTCGGGACTCACATACAGTGCATCGGTGGGACAATAGGCCTCGCACATGAAGCAGGTCTGGCAATCCGACTGCCGCGCGATCACGGGCACCCCGTCGTCACCTCGGTCGAAGACGTTGGTCGGGCAGGCCACCACACATTTGTCGCAGGCGATGCACGCATCCGCGATCACGAGTTCGATCATGCGACGAATGCCTCGATGACATCGTCGGCGCTGACCCGCGGCAAAGGCCGACGCCGCTGGACCCACACCTCGTCCAACCCTCCGGTCAGCACGTGACCTCGTTGTGCGGGGTCCGGGTCGGGGAAGTCCTCGCGCTTGCTCATGCCGCGCGATTCGGTGCGCGCCAGCGCCGATGCGTAGATCCATCGGCCGGTGGCGGTGATGGCGGCCGCCTCCCGCGTCCGCAGTCGCACAGCGGGGTCCGACGAACCGAAGTCGTTGTCCGACAGTCGAGTCCACAGTTCTTCCAGACGCGCACGGGCGTCGGACATCCGCGCGCCGTGCCGAAGATAGTTCTTCTCGAACGGTACCAACTCGGCCTGTGCAGCACGAAGTGCTTCTTCGGGAACAAAGTCCCCAGACCGTCGCGCAAGTCCCGCGCGCCCAGCTCCGCAGAGGTCCTGCAACCTCGGGCGGACGCCGCGGTGGGATGTGCGTGCGGCCGACGTCCCGGCGAACACGCCCGACGACATCGCCCACGCCGAGTTGTGGCTGCCACCGCCGGTGAATCCACCGCAGATGCGTTCGCGGGTGGCCGCATCGCCCGCGGCGTAGAGGCCGGGAATGCCGGTCCAGCAACCGAAGTCGACGATGTCGAGCCCGCCGGTTCCGCGTACGGTTCCTTCGGCGAGCAGGTCCACCTCGAAGCGATCGGTGAACGGGTCGATGCCGCGTCGGTCGAACTGGAGGAAGAAATTCGGCTGACCCAGGCGCATCTGCGCGGCGACCGTCTCGTCGGCCCGGTCGAGTTGCGCAAACACCGGTTCGTTCAACAGGGTTCGTGCGATGACCGACCGCCCCTTCATGGAGCCGGCGCCGTCGACCACCCGGCCGTCGGCGTGATAGAAGGTCGCGTATCCGTAGTAGGCGGTCTTGGTGACGGTCGAACCCTTGGGAACGATCGCGTACGCGTTCCCGAATTCCATTCCGGACAACTGTGCACCCACCTCGGCGGCCATCAGTAAGCCGTCGCCGGTGTTGTTGTTGGTGCCCAACGCCCGTGACAGAAATGCGCATCCGCCTGTCGCGACGATGACCGCACCCGCCGTGATCCGGAAGTCGCGGCCGGTCTGTCGCTGGTGTCCGGCGGCACCTGCGACACGTCCGTCGCGATCGACGAGGAGTTCGAGAACGGGGGAGTGATCGAGGATGTGCACGCCCCGGCGCTGCACCCACGCCCGCATGCGTCGCATGTACTCCGGTCCCTGCACGCCGGTCCGGATGGGTTCGGCGGTGCGGTCATCAACCGGGAAGGGATAGCGGCCCTCGGCGCCGAGGCGGTGCATGTTGGCGTAGGTCTGGTCGAGGACGCGATCCATCCAGTCGTGGTCGGCGAGATTGCCGCCCAGGCGTTCCCGCGATGCCTTCGCCTTGGCTCGCGCGTCGGCCTCCGGTGCCACGTACCAGACACCGGTACCGGCGGGTGCGGTCGCGCCCGAGGTGCCGCAGTAACCCTTGTCCGCGAGAACGACGTCGGCGTCATTGTCGCGCGCAGCGATCGCCGCCCACGTGGCGGCCGGTCCACCGCCGATGATCAGTACGTCGGTGGACAGGGTGAGGGTGTCGGGCTCGGTCATGTGGTCTCCTCGGCATCCGGCTGCGCGGACGCGGTAGTGGCGGGTGCGGGTGTCTGGACACCCAGTGCGGACAGCAATCGATAACGGAGAGCGACGAACTCGGGGTCGACGACGGATCGCGGACGAGGCAGGTCGATCACGACTTCCTCGGCAACGTGGTGGTCGCGCAGGACGAGGGCTCGGTCGGCGAGTAGAACGGCCTCCTCGACGTCGTGGGTGACCAGCAGCGTCGCAGGCCGGTGGTGCTGCCACAGACGTTCGACGAGGCGCTGCGCGGTGCCCCGTGTCAGGGCGTCGAGCGCGCCGAACGGCTCATCGAGCAGCAGCAGACGCGGTTCTCGGACCAGTGCGCGGGCAAGCGCGACGCGTTGTGATTCTCCCCCCGACAACGTCGACGGCCACACGTCGGCCTTGTCCCGCAGACCGACCTCGGTGAGTGCCTCGAGAGCCCGGGACTTGGCGTCGCGGCCGCGCAACCCGAGAGCGACGTTGCGCCAGACCGGTTGCCAGGGCACCAGTCGGTGCTCCTGGAAGGCAATGGCTTTGGACGCCGGAGCGCTGATGGTCCCGGTGAACCCGTCGTCGAGTCCGCCGATGGCGCGCAGGAGGGTGCTCTTGCCGGATCCGCTGGCCCCGAGCAGTGCGACGAACTCGCCGGGTGCGATCGTGAGGTCCACTTCGCGTAGGATCTCCCGATCGCCAAAGCTGCGTCCGGCGTCACGGACCTCGACCGCCCCGTCGGCGCCAAGGGTTGTCGACGTTGTCATCAGGCCCCCTGGAATCCGTTGCGCCAGGACAGGAAACGGTGCTCGAGCACTTTGACCGCCGTGTCGGTGAGTAGTCCGAGGACGGCGTAGATGACGAGCACGAGGAAGATCTGATCGGTGCGCAGGTACTCTTTCGCGTCGTTCATCACGAAACCCAGACCGACCGTGGTGGTCTGCATCTCGGCGACGACCAGCACCAGCCAGCCGATCCCGAGCGCCTGTCGGAGCCCGACGAAGGTTTGCGGTAGGGCACCGGGCAGCACGATGAAGCGCAGCATCTCGGCGCGCGTCAGATCGAGCGAGTGCGCTGCTTCGATGAGCTTGTGGTCGACGTTGCGGATGCCCGCGAACACGTTGACATACATCGGGAAGATCGGTGCGACGATGATCAGCGCGATCTTGAACGTGTCGTCGATGCCGAACCAGATGATGAACACGGGTACCAGCGCGACCGCGGGCATCATGCGCAGCACCTGGATCGGCGCGTTGACCAGGTCTTCGGCGATGCGGACGGTCCCGGCGGCGGCGCCGAGGACCACGCCGATGGTGATGCCGATGGCAAGTCCGATCGCGACGCGGCGCGTCGACGCGGCCAGGTGGTGCCACAGTTCGCCGGTGCGGATGAGATCGGCTCCGGCGTTGATCACCTCGGTGGGTGCCGGTGTGGTGGGGCCGAGCCAGCTGCGCGCGCCGAGTTGCCAGATGACCACCACCAGAACGAGTCCGACGGATTGCCGGAACACTCGGGCGGCGCGTCCGCTGGGCAGCAGGCGTCGGACCGGATGCGCGGTGCGTGCAGGTGACGTTGTCGGTGCGGTCGCGGGTTGTCGGGCCGAGCCGGAAGCCGCAGTGGGAGAAGCGGTGACACGTTTGTCCAGTTGCAGGGTCACGAGACGGGTCCGTCGCCCGCCGCAATCAGTTCTCCACGGTGACCGCTGGCGTCACGTTCGGCGATCAACGCGGCGACCCTCGGCAGCACATGTTCGGCGAACCGCCGCATCTCGGCCTCGACCGGTTGGAACTGCAGCATGAACAGTTCTATGCCCAGATCGTGGAACTCCACAACGCGCTGCGCCACTTGGTC
This sequence comes from Gordonia sp. NPDC003585, assembly GCF_040610755.1. Lineage (NCBI taxonomy): Bacteria > Bacillati > Actinomycetota > Actinomycetes > Mycobacteriales > Gordoniaceae > Gordonia > Gordonia sp. NPDC003585. The sequence continues at coordinate 25,492 of NZ_JBEXMX010000055.1, forward strand.
ATAACTACCAACGAGGCCAGCTGCGGTACCACCGTTGGTGCCGATGTGCGGGTACTTCTCGAAGGTGTGGAACATGACGGCCTTCGGGTCGGCATTGGCGACGAGGTCGGCGAGTTCGGGGGCGTCGACCTCGGCGAGGCGCCAGAAGTGGTCGAGTTCGGCCAGCCCCTCCGACTCGGTTTCGCGGGCGATGACGAAGGCGGACAGGCCGAAGTTCAGCGGGTCGCGGGTCCGCGGGCGTCGTCGGACGTCGGCGATCAGGTCGCGCACCACCTCTGGTGGTTGACCGTTGATGAACCAGGCGTCGGCGCTCGACGCGGCGAGGTCGCGCGCCGGGGTGGACTCGCCACCCAGGTAGATGCGTGGCGCGTGCGCCGGATCGGCGGGCCGCAGTATGTAGTCGTCGATGTGGAAGTTCTTGCCTTGATGCCGAACTCGCTCACCGGCCACGAGGCGGGACACGATCGACAGCCATTCGCCCCCGTAGTCGTAGCGCAGGTCGTGTTCGGGGAACTCGAGCCCGGCGCGTTCCAACTCTGGCTTGTACCAGGCGTTCACCAGGTTGATCACGAACCTGCCGCCGGAGATCTCGGCGATCTGCGTGGCCAGTTTGGCCAAGTACACGGGATGGAACAGGTACGGCTTGATCGCGGCGATGATCTCGATACGCTCGGTGACCGCGGCCAGCGCAGCTGCGCCCGTCCACGCTTCGAGATGTGCGTACTCGTCGCCGTTCGGGTTGAGGTTGTGTTGGGCGACCAGAGTCGAATCGAAGCCGAGTTGTTCGGCGGCAAGTACGTAGCGGCGGTTGAGGTCCCACGACGCATCGAAGGGGTCGTCGGGATAGTGGCGACTGGCGAAGGGGCCCCACACAGGGGCCCAGACACCGAATCGCGGTCGCGGGACGTCCGCAGGCCACTGGAAATGTGGTGGTCCGACGGGTGTGGAGTGGGCTGAGTCGGTCACGTCCCCATTGAACGCGGGAACCGGCGTAGGTATGCGGGTTAGATTCGGACGGGTTTCAACAACCCTCGAACCCGCGTTCGGTGTCAGGTGGGATGGGCGTCGGCCAACCATCGGTCGATGTCGAGTAACACCTCGTCTTGTCGGTCCACGGGTAAGAAGCTGGCCCGCACCGAGTTTCGGGCGAGGTCGGCCAGCGTGGCGTCGTCGAGGTCGAAGGCGGCCGCGACCAGGACGTAGTTGTCCTCGGCGTAGCCGCCGAAGTAGGCCGGGTCATCGGAGTTGATCGTGACGTGTAACCCGGCCGCCAGGAGTTCGGGCAGTGGGTGACGCGCGAGCTCGTCGACGGACTGCAAGGCGACGTTCGACAGCGGGCAGACGGTGAGCGGAATGTGCGCAGCGACGAGCCGCGCAACCATTTCGGGGTCGTCGAGGCTGCGGATGCCGTGGTCGATGCGTTCGGCGCCCAGGTCGTCGAGGGCCTGCCGGATCGATTCGGGGCCGCCCTCCTCGCCGGCGTGTGCGACGCGGCGCAGGCCCAGCGCGGCGGCACGGGCGAACACCTCGGTGAACAGCGATGCCGGGTTGCCGAGTTCTGCGGAATCCAGACCGACGCCGATGATCGGGGCGTCGATGGCGGTCAGGGATTCGAGCGTCTCCAGAGCTTCCCGGACCGGCCGGTCGCGCAGAAAGCAGGCGATGAGGTCGGCGGTGAATCCGCAGTCGGACCGTGCTCGGGCAAATCCGTCGACCAATCCGTCGACGACGGTGTCGAGTGCGACGCCACGAATGAGATGCGCCTGCGGATCGAAGAAGGCCTCGGCATGCACCACGCCACCTGCATGGGCGCGGACGGCGTATTCGTATGCGAGACGGGAAAAGTCGTGGTTGGTCCGCAGAACGTCGAGGTTGTCGTATTAGATGTCGAGAAAGGATTGGAGGTTCGTGAACACGTAGCGTCGGCGTAGTTCGTCCGCGTTCGCGTAGGGAAGGTCGACGCCCGACGACTCGGCGAGCTTCATCACCAACTCGGGTTCGAGCGTGCCCTCGATATGGACGTGCAATTCCACCTTGGGCAGGTCCGTGATCCGTCGCATGTCTAGTCGTACTCGGGGAGCACCAGCGAGTGGTCGAAGGCGTACACGATGGCGGCGGCCCGGTCGCGCAGATCGAGTTTGGTGAAGATGTGGTTGATGTGGCTCTTCACCGTCACCTCGGAGATGCACAGTTCCGCGCCGATCTCGGCGTTGGTGCGGCCCCGCGCGACGAGGCGCAAGACGTCGGTTTCCCGGTCGGTGAGTTCACTGGGCCGGGTGATCTGTTCGTGCCCGCTGCCCCGATAACCGTGCAACACACGGCTCGTGACTGCCGGATCGAGGAACGCGCCGTCACGGACGACGGCGTGCACCGCCCAGATCAACGACTCCGCGGGCGAATCCTTGAGGATGAATCCGGCTGCCCCGGCGCGTAGTGCGCCGGACAGCAGTTTGTCGTCGTCGAAGGTTGTGAGCACCAGGACCGGCGGTGGATTGTTGAGGGCGCGGACCATGGTCGTCGCGGTGATCCCGTCGACGTTGCGCATTCGCAGATCCATCACCACGATGTCGGGGCTGTGTTCGGCGACGGCCGCGAGAACTTCTGAGCCGTCGGCACATTCGCCGACGATCTCGAAGCCGTCCTTGGCTCGCAGGATTCGACGCAGACCGGTCCGGATCAGTTCTTGATCGTCGACGAGGAGCACACGGATGACGGGCACCGCCGGCTCGCCGATCGCGGTGGTGCTCACGCTGGGACCTCGTCGGCGCCGACCCGGGTGGGCAGTGCGGCGCGCACCGACCAGAGGTCGCCGGTCCGGGACGCCTCGAGGGTCCCGCCGAGAAGATGTGCGCGCTGCATCATTCCGGTGATGCCCTTTCCGTCGCGTGAGGGTCGTGGTTCGGCAGAGCAGGGGCTGTGTACTTGCACCACGGTGTCCTCACCGACGGCGAGAACGATCGAAGCGCGTTGCGCAGCCGAATGTTTCACCACGTTCGCGAGCGACTCCTGCGTGATGCGGTATACGGCAGCGCCCACCGGCGCCGAGAGTCGGCCGACGTCCCCGACCGTTCGGAAGTTGACCTGCAGACCGGCTTTGCGGTAGTCGGCCACCAGCCGTTCGAGATCTTCGGCGCCGGGGGTCGGCGTGACGGATGCCTCGTCGGTACCGAGCAGGTGCACGATGTTGCGGATCTCGGCCATGGCCTGACGTCCTTGTCGTTCTGCGTCCTGGAGTGCGTCGACGGCGTCGTCGATGTCGCGGTCCTGTTCGAGCGCCCGACGGGCCCCGGTCACGTTGAGCATCGTGATCGACAGCGAGTGCGCGATGATGTCGTGGATCTCACGGGCGATGCGGCGTCGTTCTTCACTGGCTGCGTTGTCGGCGCGGGCGCGCAGTTCACGGGCCCGGTTGTCGGCGAGGCGTTGCTGGATCAGGATCATGTAGCCGAGTAGCCATCCGATGGCCACCGATGAGATGTAGTAGGCGGGCGCCTGTAATCCTCCGAAGGCGGCGAACCCGGTGATGACGGCGATGGAGGCCGCCGCGACGGTCAGCCCGGTGCGCAGCGACTGCATTGCGGCCGAGATCGCGGTGACGATGGCCAACTGCATCGGCGCGGCATCGGTGGGCACCGGGTCCATGAGAAAACAGGACGTGCCGACCAGCATCAGGACACAAGCGCCGGTCTTGGCGGCGACGGTGAAGTCGAGAACCAGGGTGGTGAGTGCGCAGCCCAGCGCCGCGAGTGTCCACCACGGAGCGTCGAACGGAAATCGTTGTGCCGTGGCGGTGATGGTCAGGACGACGCTCGCAGCCAGGATCACGACCGGATACAGCGGCGGATAGTCGCCACCGACCAGTTCGAGGCGACGCCGCAGTTCTCGTGTGAGGCCCGTCACCAGTCCAGAATAGGCCGCTGATTACCGGATTCATCAATCCGACGATGGACTGTCATGTCCACCCCAGGGTGGACTCGGCTTCCGTCTCCGGCATGGAGATTCGCCCGCGTGCCCTCCATACCGTTGTGAGGGTTAGGGAACCACACCGCTCAAGGGGCATCTCATGACACTTCACATCTTCGATCGGTTCGACCGCTGGGAGCCGTTCTCGACCTGGTTTCCACCGCCCGACCGAGGGCCGATCATGATCGGCTGCAACAACTCCGACGCATCGGAACGCGCGCTGCGGATGGTCTGCGCCCGATTCTCCGGCGCCGACGTCGTGGTGGTGACCGCCACGACGGGGCGTCATCGTGTCGGTCGTCCCAACGCCTGGAATGACGCGCTGAAGGCCGACGCGTATCAACTCACCGACGAGGCCATCACCACCGAGCATCTGCGGCATGCGCGTGAGGTGGCGCAGCGTGCCGGAGCGCGATCGGTGACGGTGGTCAGCGAGGTCGGTGATCCGCTGACCGTCCTGAGTCGCGTCGCCGACCGATTCGACGCCTCCGCGGTGGTGGTCGGCATGGTTGGACGTCCGAGTCCGCTCGCTCGCGCGCTGCGTCGCCGGTTGGCGGATCGGATCGAGTTCGTCGTCACCGACGGAACCACGCATCTGCGACCGCGACGTCGGACCGCGCAGAGCACGCCCATGCGGCCGGCGACGGTGCCACAGGTGGGGTTGGCGCCGTCCTGACGCGTGCCGCTGGTTCAATTCGTCGGCTTCTACTCGGTGGGGCCCGGATTCAGTGCCCTCACCAATGAGTGGTTGATGTCGTCCGCCGGCGCGAGCGGGAGTGTGTGGTGGCTCCCCGAGGCCAGTGTCATCACAGTGGCATCCTCGACCGTCGCGGTGATCCGCTGGGCCACCGTGGTCGGGTCGTGGATCTTGCTGTGCGGAGCCAGTATTGCGGTCATTCCGAGCCCGTTCAGGGTGGCGAGGGCCCGGGCGTCGGGTCGTCGGGGGACGACTGGCCGGGTCGTGGGGAACGCTGCGGCCATGCATGCGACCGTGAGCCAGTCCTGATCGAGATCGACCGGGTCCACACCCGACGATCGACATTCCCACTCGAGAAATCGCCGTTGGCGTTCGGGAGACGGGCGCACGAGCACGGGGAGCGCACGAAGCAGGTATGTCGGTTTCATTCCGGTGAAACACGAACTCGGATCGAGCAATACGAGACCACCGACACGATCGCGATGGTGGCTCAGTGCGAACGCGAGGGCGATCATCGCCCCGTAGGAGTGGCCGACGAAGCGCGCGTCGCCGACGCCGAGTTCATCGAGCACATCGGCAAGCCATGTCAGCAGTTCGGAGGTGTCACGCGGCCGGCCGCTGCCTGGCCGGCTGCGCCCCGCGTCGCCGATCACGTCGAGCGCCACGACACGGTGCGTAGCCGAGAGCGCTGCGACGTTGTGGGTGTACGCGGTTGACGTAGCTCCGCCGCCGGGCAGCAGGACGACCGGAGGTGCGTGCTCATGACCGCAGACGTTTGCGCGGGTGACCCCGTGTGCTGTCTCGACGTCGACTGCCCGGTGGGCGGGCCACCGAGCCAGGAGCGCGTCGTAGGCCACGAAGAACTCGTGTCCGGCTGCTGTTTGGGAGAACTCGCTGATCGCGCGCTGTGACATCAAATTCCCTCGTTTGTCGAGACAGTCGATAAACGAGAGGGTAGACGATCGAGGGGGAAAGTGGGAGGCTCGACGGGTGGGCGCGCACGTGGATGAACCGCGAGACGACGAGCAATTGGAGATGGTCCACCAACTCCGACGACTGGTGGTGGCACTCGAGCACTTCGGATCGGGATTCGCCACGATGCACGGGATGAACGCGACCGACGTCCGAGCGCTCATCGGACTGTTGGATCGCGAGCGCGCGGGCGAACCCGCAAGCCCAGGCTGGCTGGGCACCCATCTCGGGCTCAACAGTGCGTCGACGACCGCCTTGGTCGACCGGTTGGAACGAGCGCAGCTGGTGGTCCGGGAACGGGGGGATGCCGACCGGCGACGAGTGACGATCGTCGTCACCGATCACGCCCGAACCCTCGGCTGGGCGTTCTTCGGCCCACTCATCGATGGGGTGGTCGGCGTGACCGCCGGTTTCTCCGGCGTCGAGCTCGACACCGTCCGGCGATTTCTCGACGCAGTCACACACGCGGTCGGGGATGCGCGTCATATGTGAACGGGCGCATCGCAGTGCGGACTACGGTGGAAACCATGGCCGACACCGACAAGTCCATCCACTCCCACATCACCGATCTGATCGCCGAGGAGCACGACCTGCGGGGCAAACTCTCGCGCGGTGAGGTGTCTCGCGAGGACGAGAACGCGCGGCTGGCCGCGATCGAGGTCTCGCTGGACCAGTGCTGGGACCTGCTGCGACAGCGTCAGGCCAAGCGCGACGCGGGACAGAACCCGGACGACGCGGGCGTTCGGCCGGCCGATGTGGTCGAGAAGTATCGCAACTGAGTCGGCGGGATCGATCCCGAGCTCCACGCTTCCGCTGACCCGAAACCGGTGAGCGCGAACCTTCTCCAACCGCTCGTCGCAGCCGGTCGACCGGTGAACGCACAGCCCGCGAAGCAACGCCGTGGCAACGATCACATCGCTACCCTCGAAGCGGCACAAGACACGGTTACGCGGTGAGAGGGACGGGCAATGGGTCGATATGCGGAGGCGTTCTCGCAGGCCAAGGACGATCGGGAGAGCTTCTGGCTCGACGCGGCGAAGGGTGTCGACTGGGAGGTCGCACCGACGCGGGCACTCGACGACTCGGCGCCGCCGATCTACCGATGGTTCCCGGACGGCACGCTGAACACCTGCCACAACGCGCTCGACCGTCACGTCGCCGCCGGAAACGGTGATCGGACGGCCCTCGTCTGGGACTCGGCCATGGTGGGTGAGGTCCGGAACTACACCTACGCGGCGCTGCTCGATGAGGTGTCACGGTTCGCGGGCGTTCTCGCCGGCCGCGGGGTGGGCGCCGGCGACCGCGTCGTCATCTACATGCCGATGATCCCCGAGGCCGCGATCGCGATGCTCGCCTGCGCCCGGATCGGTGCGGTCCATTCGGTGGTGTTCGGTGGATTCGCGGCACCCGAGCTCGCCACTCGCATCGACGACGCCGCGCCAGTCGCGATCGTCACCGCCTCCGGTGGTCTCGAACCGGGACGGACCGTCGAGTACCTGCCGATGGTGGCGCGTGCGCTGGAGTTGTCGGCGACGCCGCCGTCAACGGTGATCGTCAAGGACCGTCCCGAGATCACCGGTGCGGCAGCCGATTACGACGGATGGCTGGACTGGGAGGAATTGGCGTCGGCCGCCGAGCCGGTCGCGCCGGTGCCGGTTGCGGCCACCGATCCGCTCTACATCCTCTACACGTCCGGCACCACCGGAAAGCCCAAGGGTGTGGTGCGCGACAACGGTGGTCATGCCGTGGCACTCACGTGGTCGATGAGCAACATCTACGGAATAGAACCCGGAGATGTGTGGTGGACGGCCTCGGACGTGGGGTGGGTGGTCGGACATTCCTATATCGTCTACGGCCCCCTGTTGGCCGGCGCGACGTCGGTGATGTACGAGGGCAAGCCGGTCGGCACGCCCGACGCCGGCGCGTTTTGGCGAGTCATCGCCGCGCACAAGGCAAACGCGTTGTTCACCGCACCGACCGCGATTCGCGCGATCCGCAAGGCGGATCCGGATGCGGCGGAACTCGCCAAGTACGACACGTCTTCGCTGCGCGCCTTGTTCGCGGCGGGCGAGCGACTCGACCCGGACACCTTCGAATGGGCGGGTGAGGTGCTCGGGGTGCCGGTCATCGACCACTGGTGGCAGACCGAGACCGGCTGGGCCATCGCCGCGAATCTCCGTGGGCTGGAACCGATGCCGCTGAAGGCGGGCTCCCCGACGGTGCCGGTTCCCGGGTACGACGTCGGGATCGTGGATGCCGAGGGCAACGCGCTCGGCGCCGACGAGGAAGGCAACATCGTCATCAAGCTTCCCCTGCCGCCCGGCACGCTCGCCGGACTGTGGCAGGACGAAGAGCGTTATCGCGGTTCGTATCTCAACACCTTCCCGGGGTACTACGTGACCGGTGACACCGGCTATGTGGACGCAGACGGGTACGTGTTCGTACTGGGCCGCTCCGACGACGTGATCAACGTTGCGGGACACCGGTTGTCCACCGGCAGTATCGAAGCGGTGGTGGCGTCGCATCCGGCGGTGGCCGAGTGCGCGGTGATCGGCATCCACGACGACCTGAAGGGCCAGCGCCCGAGCGGTTATGTGGTGCTCAAGGCAGGTGTCGAAATCGAACCCGACGTCCTGCGCGGCGAACTCGTCGCCATGGTGCGCGAGCAGATCGGTGCGGTCGCGACGTTCCGCGACGTCACCGTGGTTCCCGCCCTGCCGAAGACCCGGTCGGGCAAGATCCTGCGAAAGACCATGCGGCAGATCGCCGACAACGAGGAGTACACCGTGCCGTCGACCATCGAGGACCCGGACGTGCTGGCCGATCTGGCGAAGCAGATCGGCGGGTGAAGTGACGCCGACGACCGGGTCGGCCTTCGACCGCTCGCTGCGACTGTCCATCCGGCTGATCCCCTTTGTCGGGATCGTCGGCACCATCATCTCGACGGTCGTCGATGTGCTCACTCCCGGTGGCCATTTCGGTGACGATCTGCTGGCCAACTCGATCCTGTGGATGATCGGCGTGCAGGGCTGGATGACGGGCTGCGGACACATGTTCTTCGGCGAGCCGATCGCCGAATCCATCGGGTGGCCCGCCAAGACGCCGTGGCAGTGGGAGGTGGGACTCGCCAGTCTCGCGACCGGTGTGCTCGGCGTGATGGCGTCGGGTTTCGGCAAGGAGTTCTGGCTGGCCACCATCATCGCGTTCGCGGTGTTCTATCTGGGTGCAGCTGTCGGTCACGTGCGCGAGATGGTGGTGAATCGCAATTTCGCGCCGGGCAACGCCGGGCCGATCTTCTTCTTCGACGTCATCGTCCCGATCTATCTGATCGTCCTGTACGTGGTGGTCGTGTGACTCGACGAGTGTGGTGACCAATCCCGCTGAGCTGGGGAAATGCGTCAGCCCCCAATGCGCTCCCTGAGGCGCCAGCCGAGCCTCGAAGGGCGGGTGAGATGACGATGTCAGCGTGCCACCGGGCCACTAAAAGTAGGGGAAGGTTCTTCCCCTACTTTCTGCCCCTGCTTGTTGAGTCGTCCGCGAGTAATTTCGCGGGGAGGACTCCAGGGGTAGGGGAAGAGTTTCTTCCCCTAGTTTTTGTGCGACCAAGCAGCCAACGTTGTAGCAGAAGGTGCCGCGTATGGGGCACTCTCTGCTACAACGCTTTCCAATGACCCATTGGGGTGTCCGCCTTCGCGCGCCGGCGGACACTTCCCGCGGCCACGATCGCCGACTAGGTCGCGGGTCAGTCGCTGACTCGACTAGTACTGGTCGTGTCGACCAGGGGCTGCGAGCAGATGTTCAGAAGGGAGAGTCCCAGGGGGTGGTGGGGTTTCGGTCCTGACGTCAGCTGAGCCGGTCGTGACTGGTCCGGCGTGTCGTGGGGGCTTGGGGTGGGC